>JAEEJT010000071.1 GCA_016282055.1 Bacilli bacterium | reverse complement strand
CGGCAGTAAATAATTATATTAGTTATCATATTAATAATGATATAAATTTAAGAACTATTTATATCATGGGTGAAGTAAGTAATGCTAGATTGTCTAAAGGTCATTTATATTTTGTTTTAAAGGATAATGATTCTGAGATATCTAGTATTATTTTTAATAGTGTTTTAAATAATTCTAGTTTTTTACCAAAAGATGGAGATAAAGTATTAATTACTGGTAGTATTAATAGTTATTCTAAGAAGGGAACTTATAGTTTAATTGTAAGTAAGATTTTAGAGTTTGGTAAAGGTTTAATCTTAGAAGAATTTAATAAACTTAAAGAAAAACTTGAAAAACTTGGTTTATTTGATAAAGAACATAAATTAGCTATTCCTGAATATTGCAATAATATTGGAGTTATAACTTCAGCTACGGGTGACGCTTTTAAAGATATTGTATCTACTATTAATAAAAGATACCCCCTTGCTACTATTTATTTATATGATAGTTTAGTACAAGGTGTGGATGCTCCTCTTAGTTTAATTAATTCAATCGAGAAAGCAAATAAAGATAATATTTGTGATTGTTTAATTATTGCACGTGGTGGAGGTAGTATTGAAGATCTAAATTGTTTTAATGATGAAGCTTTGGCTTATGCTATATATAACTCAAATATTCCTATTGTAAGTGGTGTTGGTCATGAGAATGATTATACTATCTGCGATTTTGTATCTGATGATAGAGCGCCAACTCCAACAGGGGCTGCTGTTAGAGTATCTAAAGATAAACTTATTTTATTAAATGATATCGATAATCTATCTAATTTAATGGATTTTAAGATAAATAATAAGTTAAAATCACTTTATGATAACTTTAACTTATTATGTTCGAATTATTACTTTAAATCTTTTGATAAAACGATTGAGAATAGATTTAATACTCTAGATAGCATTATAAATAGACTAAATAAGTATAATCCTTATGAAAAGTTAATTAATTATAGTAATTCATTAGAAATTTATAATAATAACTTAATAAATAGTTTTAATACTTTAGTTAATAATTATGAAAATAATTTTAAATATTTAATTGATAAGATGATTCTTGTTAATCCTTTAAATATTATTAAAAAAGGATATTCAATTGTTTATAAAGATAATAATATTGTTAAAAGTATTAATGAAGTTAGTAATAATGATATAATTAATATTAAATTATATGATGGAAGTATTAATGCTAAAGTATTAGAAAGGAAAAATAATGGAAAATAAAAAGTTTGAAGATTTATTTAATGAACTTAAAGAGATTATAGATGAACTTGAGTCTGGTAAACTTTCTTTAGAAGAAAGTATTGATAAATATAAATTAGGACTTGAATTAAGTGAAGAGTGTAAAAAAAGATTAGAAGAAGCTAAAGAGGTTATTGTTAAAAAAGCTAACTAGAAAGGATAAAATATGGGAGAATATAAACATATTTTTAATATTGCATCTCCAGAATATCTTAAAAATAAATCAATGAATGATTTATATGATATTAGTAAAGAAATAAGAGAGTTTATTATTGATAATGTTAGTGAGTATGGTGGACATTTAAGTTCTAATCTTGGAGTAGTAGAAGCTACTATTGCTCTTCATTATGTATTTGATAGTCCTCATGATAAGATTATATTTGATGTTGGTCATCAATGTTATACTCATAAAATATTAACTGGAAGAGCAAAAGATTTTGTTAATTTTAGAACATTTGAAGGATGTAGTGGATTTCCTAAATATAATGAGAGTGTTCATGATGTTTATGAGGTTGGTCATTCATCAACATCAATTGGTGCTATGATTGGTTTTCTTGAAGAAAAGAGAAAAAATGATGATATTGGGGAAGTTATTAGTTTTATAGGAGATGCTTCTTTAGAGAATGGTCTTGCTTTAACTGCCCTTAATTATCTTAGTACAAGAAAAGATTCTAAAGCAATTATTATTATTAATGATAATGAAATGAGTATTTCTAAAAATGTTGGAGGATTAACTAAACTATTTAATAGAATTAGAATTAGTAAAAAGTTTAGATTTGTTCGTAAAATAACTAGTGTTAATTTTAGAAATAAGATTAAGAAGATGATTTATGGCGATATTCATTTCTTTAATGAATTAGGTTATAGTTATATTGGTCCTGTTGATGGTCATAATATAAAAGATTTAGTTGAAGTTTTAGAGTATGCTAAAGCTAGTCCAAGATCATCTATTATTCATATTAAGACTAAAAAAGGTAAGGGATTTGAACTTGCTGAAAATGATAACGTTGGTTATTATCATGCAATTGGTCCTTTTTATAAAGAAACTGGAATTCAAAAAAAGATTGTTAATAACAATGAGATTACTTTTTCTAATGGTATTTCTTTAATTTTAGAAAACATTATGAAAACTAATCAAAATATTAAAGTTATTACTCCAGCTATGACTTATGGATTAGGTTTTACTAATATAAGTAATACATTTAAATCAAGATTTATTGATTGTGGGATAAACGAAGAACTTGCTGTAAGTATAGCTAGTGGTATGGCTAGATTTAATAGTATTCCTATTGTATGTACTTATTCATCATTTCTACAAAGAGCATATGATGAGATTAATCATGATGTTTGTCGTAGTGATAGTCATGTTATCTTCTTAATTGATAAAGCTGGTATTGTTAATGGCGATGGTAATACACATCAAGGTATATTTGATGTTAGTATGCTTACAAGCTTACCTAATATGATTGTAGCTAGCCCTTCTAATTTAGTTGAGTTTACATATTTATTAGAACATGCTATAAATACACCTCATCCATTTGCAATTCGTTATCCAAAAGCTATCACTTTAAGAAATTATGAAAGTAAACCTATTGGATTTGGTGAATGGAACATATTTAATGAAATTAAAGCTATTAATATTGTTTCTTATGGACCTGTTATGTATGAAATCTATCAAGAAATCAAAAAACAAGGTTTACTTGATAAGATTGGTTTAATTAATGCTTTATTTATTAAGCCTTTCGATGAAAAATTAATTAAATCTCTATCTAATAAGACATTATATGTTTATGAAGAAGTAGTAAGTAGTGGTAGTTTAAGTGATGAACTGATTAATTATGTTTATTTAAATAATTTAAATATAAAAATTAAACCAATTAACTTTACAACATACGTTGATGCTGGAACAATAGATGAAGTAAGAAGTAGATATTTATTATCTATTAAGGATTTAGTAAAACTTGCTAGTCCTGATAACAAATAAAATTAGTCTAAGTTTATATAAACTTAGACTTTTTTGTTATATTATTAGGCTAAAATTTTAGTTATAACAATAATAATTATTAAATATCCAATTATAGAATTGATATATAAAAAACGAATACAAACCAAATTTTAAGGCAAATATAACAATTTAACTTGACAATTTTAATAGGGGGGGGGTATAATATCTAGGTGGAAGGATTAAGGGTTATGGTTTTTTATTCAGGATTTGTGTAGCCTTT
>JAEEJT010000070.1 GCA_016282055.1 Bacilli bacterium | reverse complement strand
TAATGTAGGAAGTTTACAATCTTTAACTTCAACAACGTTACCTTCACTATCTAAAGTCTTACCAGTATAAGTAGTTGGTAATGTTGAACCTAAGTTAACATATAAATGATAACCAAATGAAGTTTCAATGTTTTCACTATAAACAGTTACTCTATCACTTACATTATCTTTAACATCTTGTTCCCAAATAGATTTACAAGCATCATTAAATGAAGCAACCATCTTACCATTTTCAAATGTGTCTAAATCTTCATATTTTAAATATAAACCTTTAGTCTTATAATAACTTAAATCAATAGTTCCAGCAACATAATCTAAAACATATTCATATTCATTATTATTATTATTTTCATTAATGATTGTCTTATATTTACCATTTTCTTTAACAGCATAAGGAGCAGCTTTATAAGCATTAACTAAGTTTTCTAACTTCTTAGCATATGTTCCTTCAGCATATGTTAAATACTTTCTAACATCACTTAATAATTGTCTTGCTAATTCTTTATCTTCAGCAGTCCAATCTTTTGGATCAACTTGAGTTTCACCTTTAACATAATCATTAATTGAAGCATATTTAGATACTAATAAATGAATACCCTTAACAGCAAACTTTTCATTATAAGCTTCAACCATCTTATCATAAATAAGGTTCCATGCTTTATCAGCTAAAGCATCAGCATAGCTCATTTCAAATTCTTTATCATCATTTACTTTAACGAAGTCTAATAAATTCTTAATATAATCACTAGATACAGTAGAATATAATGAAGAGAATGCTAATTCATATTCATCTCTTGCATTATTTAGACTAACCATAAATTCTTCCCAAGTCATAGTACTTGGATCATATCCATAACTTGAATAACTTCCTGCTAAGAAACCTAATCTTTGGTTTTCGATATTATCTAAGATATTATTTCTTAATTCTTTATCGCTCCATTTCTTAGTTTCAGCATTGTAATATGTATCAAAATAAGTATTAGTAATAAATCTTTGATATGTAATTTCAGATACAGCAGTAGCTAAACCTAAAGTCTTATCCATATAATCAAATAGATTATCAGGAGTAACTTCATAAGTATAATCACCTTTAGTAACTTTAGCAATTAAAGTCTTACTACTCTTCTTGTTTTCTTTATGTTTAACGCTATATTTATCACAATTCTTAATATATGAATCTTGTAAATCCTTATCATAAATTACAATCTTATAATCTTCACGTAATTGAGACATATAAGTTTCAATCTTTTCATCAGTTAATGCTTCTTCTTCAAGTTTAGCAATAACTTCTTCTTTAACACTATCTAAAGTTGGAGTTGCAACTTCAGCAATCTTTAAAATTAAATAATATATAGATGAAGAACTATAATAGCTTAGAGAATACCAAGTAGCATTTGATTCATTCTTACTAGCTTTTTTATCAGCATTAGTAGAATCTGTTGTATAAGGAACATATGAATTGTAACTATTTCCAATCTTACTTGGTAAATTAGTATCCATATTATTTAAATCTTCGTAAGAATAATATAAATTAGATGTTGTATCGTTAGTATTAAATAATACAAATGATTTTTCAACTAAAGCAACATTCTTAGTAAGACTTGAATATAAGCTAGCTGGATCAGAGCTTTCACTAGTAGTATCAGATCCATCATAGAATTTCTTTAATTTTGTTAAATCTTCAACAATAGTAGGTAAAGTTAAATCATTATATAATTTAGATCTTAAACTATTGCATTGAGATAAACAAGATTCAATCTTTTCAAGGATTAAATTAGTCTTTTCAGTAATAACAGCATTATCAGGAGTTTCTTTTCCTTTTTCAGTTGTTAATTCTTGAAGTAATGTATTATAAGCTGTAAGTGTATCAGTTAATGTTTGAACATCAGCACTTAAATCAACAACAGCATAATCACAATCATCACTTAATTTATAATACTTAGTACCATCTTCATTTACTTCGATAGTATAAGTTCCTTTACGAATACTCTTTCCAAATTGTTCATTTACAAGATTATATGCTGAAACAAAAATTTCACAAACTTCAGTAGAACTTACTAAGTCTTTAAGAGTGAACTTATATGTTCCAGTTATAGTTCCTTCCTCTAAAACAATCTCTTTCCATCCACTAGAATTTTTAACACCAAATTGATTTAAAGTCATTAATACTTCATCACTTGATGCAAATGGAATGATAATTGAATAGAAACTCTTGCTATAGTTCTTATCATAATAATCTTGAATATCACTATCAGTGATAATCTCATTATCTTCTTTATTAACATCTTTATGTAACATAGTCTTAGCATATAATTTCTTAGCTAATACTAATGTGTAATGTTCTTTAATTGAAGCATCATAAATTGTATTTGCTGAATAACCATATCCAGTATACATACTATTAATGAATTCTTCTTCTTTTTCTGTTTTTTCTTCAGATGTTAATTTACTAACATCAACTTTTTCACCATAACAAGCTTCATCAATAGCTTTAGTGATTTCACTTTCTTCTACTGAATCCCAATAGCTCTTATTAGTGTTTTCATTAATTTCTTGTTTTAATAATTCCTTATTAAACATTGTAACTAATGAACTTAAGCCGATTTGGCTCTTTAATTTTTCATACAAATCTTCCTTAGAAACAGAATAAGTGAAAGTTTTTCCACCTAATGTTTCGCTTAAAGAAATGTAGTTTTCGTTTCCTCCAGTAACAGCCAAAGTCTTTTCCTTACTTTTTGAAATACAACTAGCAATACCAGTTATAATTAAAATAAGAATTAAGACTAAGGTAACAGGAGCTACTTTTTTTAATACGCTCTTCATAAAATAATTCTCCTCATTTCGTCTTTTTATTATGAATGGGTGACATATAATTTCCCACTATATAGCATTAATATTATACTATAAAAAGTGCAAAATGTAAATGTTTTTTTCGCCACTTTTCTAACAATTATAACGATATCTTTAATTATTAAAATACAAATAAAAAAATGTCTATTAAAAGACATAAAAATAAATATGCAAAAGGCTCCTAAATATACATTTAGAAGCCCTTCGCATTTGATAATAGTAGGAAATAAGAAAGAGAGGGTCTACTAACTAGGGATTAGTAGACTTATTATATGAAGTCCTTTACCTAAGGACAATTTCATTTTATCATATATTTTTTTAATTGTAAACGCTTTTTTAATTTTTTTTATTTTTTTTATTCAATATCAGGAATATAAAAACTACGTTTTTCAAAAGCAAACATACTATCAGTATACTCACCCTTATTAGTTGCCTTATAATACTTCTCAAGGCTTGCAAATCTACTATCTCCATAATCAATTAAATAAATAAGTTGTGCTTCAGCCATTAAAGGTTCTTTAGGACTACCATATTCTAATAAACCATGATGACTTAATATTATATGCTCTAGAGCAAGTGCTTCTTCACTATCCTCTAAACCAAGGCCAACACAAACCTCATGTAAGATATTAGCACCAATTGAAATATGACCTAATAGATTACCTTGTTTAGTATAACTAACACTCTTGGCTCCACTTAACTCTTTTACTTTACCAATATCATGTAAAATAATACCGGCAAACACTAAATCTTTATTAAGAAATGGATACATCTTTAAATAAGCTTCACTTAAGAATAACATTGAATATACATGATAACTCAATCCCCCAATAAAATTATGGTGAATTGTTGTTGCTGCAGGATATTCAAAGTATTCATTAACATACTTTTTTAAAACAGTAATAACAATATTTTTTAAATTAACATTATCAATACGATTAATATAACTACTAATCTTACTTTGTAAATCATTTTTAGATAATGGTGCATATTGATAAAAAGAATCTTTATCAACTTCATCTTCAGTTGCATATCTAAAATCAGATATGTTAAATTGTTTTTTGCCTTGATAATCTTTAATAGTACCAGAGCAAATATATACTTCGCCATTAACTAAGATATTTTTTTTATCTTCGCTTAAACTCCAAATCTTACACTCAATAAGATCTTCCCCATCAAAACCAAGTAAACTAGCATAATCATCGTTAGCATTAGTTTTTTTGATTTGAATAGTTTGGAATTTTAAAGCCATTGTTGGTTTATCACCAACTTTAACACTTTTAACAGTTTCCATCATTATCATCCTTTTTTAATACTTCATACTTTTCAGAATTAATTAAAATATCATAATATGCTTTATATAAAGTCTTATAGGTAGTTTCTCTACTAATACCACTCTTTTCATCAAGCATTCCACTTTGTTTAATTCTTTTTTCAATCTCAAGTTCTAAATCTTTTTTAAGATTTTCTTTTTCAAGTTCATTTAATCTACGTGTCATTTCTTCTTGTTGTTTTAAAATCATAGCAATATTAGTATCCCCAGTTTCACTATTTAAAACAACTTCTCTTTCACGATAAACATTATTTACATTAGCAATTTTTTCTTCAACAACTTCTTCATTAATTACATCATTATTAACTTCTTCACTAACACTAGGAATACTTTCTTCTTTAGGTTGAGGATTTTTCATCTCAGTTATTCTACCTAAAACATATGATTTAATAACATCGTAATTATTTTGAATTTCACCAAATAAAACCTTAGAACAAATTTCATCTAAGATATCACTCATAGCATTAGCATCAAGTTCTAAACCAATCTTTAAAATATCTTCACCTTTAAAAGCTAAATCACAAGTCTTCTTAATAGGTAATAATTGATATTTTTTCTTAATAGACATTGTCTTCTTAAAAGATCTATGTAAAATATGATTAATATAATTTGCTTTTAAACATCTATCAAGACCATTAGAATATAATGTTAATGTATCATATTTAGCTTTTGGATTAGTAATAGCTAAATTAACAAGCATTTCAAGTTCATAATCATTAGAAGATAATTTACCTAAATCTTGATTATATTCTTTACCATAAATCAAAGATATAGCTATAAATAAATCAGGATTTTCTTTTCTAAAACTTCTATATAAACGTTTAAGTTCAAACTTAAATAAACCAGCATATTTATATAATCCAGTATTATGCATTTCTTTAATAGCTTTACGAGCAAACTTTCCATTAATAATCTTAAGTAAGTAATTACATAAAACAACAGGATTAACATCTCTTAAACACTTAGCTTTTTTACTAATAGCATTTTGTACAGTGCCATCAAGTTTAAATCCAAGTTCACTAATCAATAGAATTGCATCAAGCATTCTAGTTGGTTCTATCTGATATACAACTTGAGGATTATCACATACCGCTCTAATCTTTTTCTTTCTTAGATCAGTTTCACCATCATAGCAATCATATATAACATTATTAGCACCAAGTGCAAATGTATTAATTGTATAAAACTTTTCAGTTAAAAATTCCATAAGTGAAGATGAATAATGTTTTCTCACACTCTTAATTTTTGCCTTTGGTGGTAATTTATATTCTTTTGTAAATCTAATATAAAAAAGATACTCTGTATAATGAATTAAAATAGTATCATCGTTAATATTTTCGATTTGATATTTTTCAAAAGTAGCCATTGCTTTATCTTTAGGCATATTTGTAAATATCTCAATGTATTTTATTTCATTTTCTAATATTAAATTTCTAACAGTATCAGAAACAATATATGCTTCAAAACCAGTTGAAATGATAATCTTTAATATATCTTTAGCTTCTTTTATATATTGATCATTATTATTAACCATAAGCTCACCTACTTTCTTAAATTATATCTTATTTTGTCCAAAATTTCTATATATTTTATAATTATTCTTTAATTTTTTATTAATTTAGTTTATAATTAAATAGGTGATTAATATGTTTACAATTAATGAAACAAATCAAACATCCCTTGAAATAAAAAAAAGCAATTTTATATCAACAGTTTTTCATGTAAATAACGTTGATGAAGCTAATGAATATTTAAAACAAACAAAAAAGAAATACTATGATGCTACACATAATTGTTATGCATATATAATTGGTGAAAACCAAGATATAATTAAATTCAGTGATGATGGAGAACCAGGACAAACAGCAGGAGTTGTTATAATGGATGCTATAAAGAAGAATAATCTTACTAATGTACTAGTTATTGTAACAAGATACTTTGGAGGAATAAAACTTGGAGCTGGTGGTTTAGTTAGAGCATATAGTGATGCTACGGCAAAAGTCATTAAAGAATCAATAATATCAAAAATTGAAAAGTTCATTGAAATGAAATTAATTGTATCATATGATAACTATAATTCTATTATAAATATTCTAAAAGATTCTATTATAATAAATAAAGAATTTAATGAAAATATTACTCTTAATTGTCTTGTTAAAGAATCAAATAAAGAGGAAACAATCAAAAAACTAATTGAAATAACAAAGAATCAAATTAATATAGAATTATTACAAACACTTAATAAAACAATAAACTAAGAAGGAGGAATCTATGTCAGTATTACTTTGTGAAAACATAACAAAAATATATCCAAATAATACATCTATAAAGAATTTTAACTTTAACTTTTTAGATAAAAAGATATATGGTATACTTGGTAGAAGTGATTCAGGTAAAGATATTCTCCTTGATCTTATCACAACAAATACAAAACCAGATGAAGGTACTATTTGGGTTGATGGTGAAAACCTTTATAATAATAAAAAAATGGCTTCAAGAGTATGTTATATATCTAAAAGAACAACATTTTCAGATTCTTATACAATAGAGATGATATGTAACTCAATGAATAAAAAATATCCTAAATGGGATAATTATTATGCATATACCTTACTTCGTCATTTCCAAATAAAAATGAGTGATTTATATTCAAATCTATCAAGAGGAAAACAAATGATGGTACTTGGAATATGTACTCTTTCTAGTAGAGCAAATATCACCTTATATGATGACCCCGTAAGTGAAGCCGATATTAAAGATAGATATGACTTCTATAAGTTCTTATATGAACATTATACAAGATATCCAAGAACAATCATAATATCAACAGATTTCATTGATGAAATAAGTTATCTATTTAATAAAGTATTATTTTTAGATAAAGGTAAACTAATAGACTACTTTACAAAAACAGAATTATCTAATAACTTTAGATATCTAAGTGGTAAAACAGAAGTATTAAAATCACTTATTAATGGTGTAAAAGTAATCGGAGTTGAAGAAAGAGAAGGTATACTTACAGTATGTATTAGAAAGAAACTTACAAAAGATGAAAAACGTAAGTTTCAAAAATATCTAATTGAAATATCTGAAGTACCTATTCAAAAGATATTTATATATCTAATTAACTTACGTGAATTACGTAATAAAAAATATGAACTTATAAATTAAAAATATCCCAATTTAGTATTAACTAAATTGGGATTTATTTTTTATATTTTATATAATAATGACATTAGATATCCAAAAAAACTTGCTAAACTACAACCTACAGATAATGATATGAAGATAAGCAATAATCTAATTTGAGTTGAACTATTTGGCTTAAACAACTTAGAAAAGTCAATTCTTTGTAAAGATATATATGTACAAACTGTACCTAAACCAAAAGTAATAATCATCCAAACAATGATATATACATTTTGCATAATTACATATACCTTCCTAAACTAGCTTCTTTAATACTCTTTACTAAATCTTTTTCAGCTTCAGTAAAATCAACGAGTTTCATTTTTGATTTATTTAAATTATCTAAACTTCTTTTTTCCATAAGTTTTATCGCTTCATCATATGTACTTGCTTTATATGAATCTTGGCAAATAATATTACAAACATTATTATTGAAATCAAGAATACCATTTTTTATAGCAACAACATAATCATTTAATCTACAAAATCCATTAGAAATTTTACCAATTAAAGGTGTATGATCTTTTAAAAAACCAATTTCACCTTCATCAGTTTTTACAACTACAAATTCTGTTGTATCTTCAATAACTTCACTATTCGGAGTAACAATAGAAATTTTGATACTACTCATTACGATTACCTAATGAAGCAATAATTGCTTTTCCTTTTTCAACAGCTTCATCAATTGTACCAACACTTCTAAAAGCATCTTCTGGTAAATCATCGTGTAATCCATCAAGTATTTCTTTGAATCCTCTAACAGTTTCTTTAATTGGAACAAAGCTTCCTGGTTGACCAGTAAATTGTTCTGCTACATGGAAGTTTTGAGATAAGAATAATCTTATTCTTCTAGCACGAGCTACAAGTTTTTTATCCTCATCACTTAATTCATCCATACCAAGAATAGCAATAATATCTAGTAATTCATTATATCTTTGAATAGTTTGTTGCACACGTCTTGCTACTTCATAATGTTCTTGACCAACAACTTCTGGTGATAAAGCACGAGATGTAGAAGCAAGTGGATCTACAGCAGGATAGATACCTTCTTCAGCAAGTTTACGAGAAAGGTTTGTTGTAGCATCAAGATGAGCAAATGTTGTAGCTGGAGCTGGGTCTGTATAGTCATCAGCAGGAACATAAATTGCTTGAATTGATGTTATAGAACCTGACTTTGTTGAAGTAATACGTTCTTGTAATTGACCCATCTCAGTAGCAAGAGTTGGTTGATAACCAACTGCACTAGGCATACGACCTAACATTGCACTAACTTCACTACCTGCTTGTGTAAATCTAAATATATTATCAATGAATAATAGAACATCTTGTTTTTCATAATCTCTAAAATATTCAGCCATTGTTAAACCAGTCAAAGCAACTCTCATTCTTGCTCCAGGTGGTTCATTCATTTGACCAAATACCATTGCAGTTTTATTAATAACTCCACTTTCAACCATTTCATAATATAAGTCATTACCTTCTCTTGTTCTTTCGCCAACTCCAGTAAATACACTTATACCACCATGAACACTAGCTACGTTATTAATTAACTCTTGAATTAATACAGTTTTACCAACACCTGCTCCACCAAACAAACCAATCTTACCACCCTTAATATAAGGAGCTAGTAAGTCAATTACTTTAATACCAGTTTCAAATATTTCTTGGTTTGTTGCTAGTTCTTCAAGTTTAGGAGCTTCTCTATGTATAGGAAGACGCATTGATGAAGCTAGTAAACCATCTTCCTTATTATCAATACTTTCTCCAAGTACATTAAATATTCTACCTAAAGTTGCATTACCAACTGGAACAGAGATAGGACAACCTGTATCAAATACATCCATACCTCTTACTAATCCTTCTGTTGCATCCATTGCAATAGTTCTAACTATATTATCTCCTAAATGTAATGCTACTTCTAAAGTTAAATTAATACCAATTCCATTATTACTTTTAGCATCAACAATAACTTTTAAAGCATTATTTATTTTTGGGAGCATTCCATTAGAAAATCTAACGTCAACAACTGGACCAGTTATTTGTACTATTTTTCCTAAATTTTCCATAAATTATTCCTTTTTAATTCTAAGAATTTGTTGCAGAAGCACCACCAATAATATCAGTTAATTCAAGTGTAATAGAAGCTTGTCTTACTCTATTATAAACAAGTTCTAAATCACTTATAATCTTATCAGCATTATCAGTTGCACTCTTCATTGCAGTCATTCTTGCTGCATGCTCAGAAGCCTTTGAATCAAGTATAAATCCATATATCATATTTTCAATATAAATTGGCAATAGTTTATCAAGAATACTTTCAACACCACCATCATAATCATATATTAACTTATTAGAAGTTTTATTAACACTAATTGGTAAAATTTGTCTTACTAAAGTTTCTTGATTTAAAGTATTTTGAAAATGATTATATATTACTTTAACACAATCAAATTCTTTTCTTAAATACAATTTAACTATAAGTAATAATGGATCTATAATATCCTCAAATCTTACATCATCTCTAATTACATACATCTCTTGAGATATCATATTATATTTATTTTTAGAATAATTATAACCTCTTCCACCAAAAGACAAAACATAATCATCTTTACTAATAATACCATCAAGTACTTTATAAACATTATTATTAAATGGTCCAGCAAGACCCCTATCACTTGTAATAATAATATATAAAGTTTTCTTAATTTCACGTGTCTCAATTAATGGATGAGTTATCTCAGTTGCACTAACTAAATTAGAAACAATCTCTTCAATCTTATTAATATAACCATAATAATATTTAATACTGTTTTCTGCTCTTCTAAGTTTACTTGCAGAAACCATATTCATGGCTTTAGTAATTTGACTAGTATTCTTAGTAGCTTGAATTTTACTACGAATATACTTTATACTTCCTGCCATAATATTACCTAAAATTCTTTAGCAAATTCAGAAAGAAATTTGTCTAAATTTTCTTTATTCATAATCTCTTTAAACTCATTAATTTCATTCATAATAGCTTTACCTTCATCACTATTATCAAGTTTAAAGTATAAGTCTTTTTCAAAATCTTTTATTCTTTCAATATCTATTCTATCAAGATAGCCATTAGATAATGCATATAGTATTACTACTTGCTTAGATACTTCAAGTGGAGCATGTAAATCTTGTTTTAAAACTTCAATAGTTCTCTTACCACGCTCAAGCTTAGCCTTAGTTATAGGATCTAAGTCACTACCAAATTGAGTAAATGCTTCAAGTTCACGATAACTAGCAAGATCTATTCTTAAAGTTCCACTAACTTTCTTAATAGCTTTAATTTGAGCACTACCACCAACTCTTGATACACTTAAACCAGGGTTAATTGCAGGTCTAACTCCACTATAGAATAACTTAGACTCTAAGAATATTTGACCATCTGTAATTGAAATTACATTTGTTGGAATATATGCTGAGATATCTCCAGCTTGAGTTTCAATAATTGGTAAAGCTGTAATACTACCTCCACCTAACTCTTTAGAAAGTTTTGCACTTCTTTCAAGTAATCTAGAATGAAGATAGAAAACATCTCCAGGATATGCTTCTCTTCCAGGTGGACGTTTTAATAATAATGAAAGCTCACGATAACTTACAGCATGTTTTGATAAATCATCGTATATAATCAAAACATCTTTACCATTAAACATAAACTCTTCACCAATAGTAACACCACTATATGGAGCAAGATATAAAAGTGGGCTTGGATTAGAACTAGATGCATTAACAACAATAGTATAATCCATAGCTTTATATTTCTTTAATGTTTCACAAACATTATTAACAGTAGATTCTTTTTGACCAATAGCAACATAAATACAAATAACATTTTGACCTTTTTGATTAATGATTGTATCTATTGCAATACTAGTTTTACCAGTTTGTCTATCACCAATAATAAGTTCTCTTTGTCCTCTTCCAATTGGAACTAAAGCATCAATAACTTTAAGGCCAGTTTGAAGTGGTTGTTTAACACTTTGACGTGCCATAACACCAGTTGCTTTTTTCTCAATAGGACGAGTCTTAGTAGTCTTAATCTTACCACAACCATCAAGTGGATTACCTAGTGGATCTATTACTCTACCAATTAACTCATCACCAACAGGAACCTCTAGTATTCTATTAGTCAATTTAACTTGGTCACCTTCTTTAACTAAAGAAGTATTACCAAACAAAATAGCACCAACACAGTTTTGTTCAAGATTTAATACCATTCCATATACATTATTAGGAAATTCAAGTAACTCACCATTCATAGCATTATCAAGACCATGAACAATAGCAATACCATCACCAACTCTAATAACTGTACCAACTTCTTTTGTTTCAAGAACACCACTATATTCTTTAATTTGTGCCTTTATAAAAGAGCTAATTTCTTCAATTTTAATATTTGCCATAATTTACCTACTAACTATTACTAACTGTATCTTTGATAGTTTTTAACTTATTAAGTAAAGAATCATCAATAATAGTACCATTTCTTTTAACAATAATACCACCAATAATATTCTTATCTAACTTCTTAGTTACAATTACTTTCTTTTGATAATTATTTTCAAGTACTTTAATTAGTTTATCATATGTATCTTTATTAATTACATAACTAGATGTAATCTCAATTCTAATAACATTTTCAATTTCATCTAAATATTCTTCATAAGCTTCACATATTGATTGTAATTTATCAATAGTTTTATTTTCAACTAAAACTTTAATAAATGATACAACAACATTAGAAAAATCTTTTAAAGATTTATCAATTGTTGAAATCTTACGATTTAGTTCAATATTTGGATGTAATAAAAACTTACTAATAGTGTCATCATTTAGTATCTTTTCAATTTGTTTTAATTCAATATATCCATCTTTAATAGATATTGATTTCATTTCATTAATTGAATCGATTAATGCATTTGCATATGTTTTTGATAATACGTCAATCATTTCACATCACCATTCATGAAATCTTTAACAAGTTTATCATGCTTTTCTTCATCGATTTCTTTTTCAATAATCTTTTCAGCTAAGCAATATGCAGTACTAATGATTTCTTTTTTAATCTCTTCATTAGCCTCATTAATCTCTTTTTTAATCTCTTCATTAGCATTCTCAATTTTTCTATTAGCTTCTTCTTTAGCTTTTTTAATAATCTCTTCAGCTTCAAGATTAGCTTTTTCTTTAGATTTTTCAATAATAGAATAACCAGTTTCTTTTGCTAACTTTTGATCTTTTGCAATTTGTTCTTTAATTTCACTAGCTTCTTTTTTAGCATTCTCTAAATCTTCAAAAGCTTTTTTAGAATTATTTTCTTTTTCTTCTAAAACTTTTGTAATCTTATTCCAAAAGAAAAATCTAACAATTAAGAATAATAATAATGTTGCAAGTAATTGAATAATAACTGAAGTAATGGCATTATCAGTATCAGTAATTAATTCTAATCCTTGATCTACGATTTCTTTAATCCTAGAAGAAACACTTAATACTAACAATATCTTCATCTTTAATTCCTATTTAGCAACAAATATTAATAATATTGCAATAACTAATGCGTAAATACCAGTAGATTCAGAAACACCTTGACCAACTAACATCAAGCTTCTTAATTTACCTAATTGTTCAGGTTGACGACTAGCAGCTTCTAGTGCTTTACCAGCAGCAAAACCTTCACCAATAGCAGGTCCAATGCCAGCTACCATAGCAATACCTGCTCCAAGGTATGCCATACCATGAGCAAATGATTCATTATATACATTTACTACTTCTTCTAAAAACATTAATAAATTCATAATTTAATCTCCTTATTCATTCATATTAAATTCGTTCTCACTAAACTTATTAGATACATTAACAGCAGTTAATATAACAAATATTAGTGTTTGAATCAAACCAAAAGCTATATCAAATATAGCGTGTAGAGGTGGTGTAACAACTAACGCAAACCAACCTAAAAACGAATATATAAGTGTTGTTAAAATACATCCACTTAAAATATTACCAAACAAACGAAATGCCATACTAATTGGAGTAGACAATTCACCAACAATATTCATAGGTGTCATTAATACTGGAGTACACATATCTTTTAGATATTGTTTTGGTCCATTAGAAATAATACCAAATGTTTGAACAAGAATAAATGTTAACATTGCAAGTGTACCAGTTACTGATATACTACATGTTGGTGGAGTAAACCCAAATAGTCCAGATATATTTGCAAGAAAGATAAACATTGCAATAGAAATAAAGTATGGTGAAAAGAATTTCCATCTTTTACCCATTAATTCTTTTGAAAAGTCATTCATCAATTTTACAAATAATTCACAATATAATACTATACCTTTTGCAGGTTTTGTTGCATCATAATGTCTCATTTTAATACGTACAATAATAATAAATACAATAATAAATAATGTAACCCAAATTGTACTCTTAATAGATGGTTTTAAAGAACTATAAAAATCAATTATTGTTTTCATCTTTATCACCTTTAGATTCTACAATCTCTTCCTTACTTTCTTTATCTTTTTTAAATATCTTATCAACAACTAAGAATTTAAAATATATCATTAGTTTAACAGAAAAGAAACCAATTGCAGTACATATAATATTAAGTTGTATTCTATTACCATCACCATATTTTTGACTAACTAATGCTACAGCTAAAATCGTTAAATAAACAAAATAATTTCTTAAATTACTTTTTATTAATGTTGATTTCTTTCTTTCATCATCATATTTAACAATCTTATCAATAGTTTTAATTGTAAGTGTAAAACACAATAGATTAGTACATACACCAAGTAAAAATGATACAGTATAATCTATGTTAAAATTAAAACTAAAGAAAATTATGAGAGCAACAATTAAAGCATAGATATAAACGTATTTTATAATACCACGTTCAATTTTCTTTTCTTCCATCATTTTAACCTCAATAATTGTCGAAAAAAAGTATATCCACCAATTATAAAAGATACAATAATAGAGCCTAGCATCCAATAATCGCCATCAAAATTTCTATCCAAAATATAACCAATAACAATTCCTAAGATTATAGTTGTAAGAAACGTGTAAATAATACTATTTACACGTGCGAATGATTTGAAAGAATGAAATCTCTCTTTATTAGAATCCCCTTCAGGATATCCCTTTTTTTCTTCTTTACTCATTATTTAGTACCAAATAATCTATCTCCGCAATCTCCAAGACCAGGAACGATATATCCATTCTCATTTAATTTTTCATCAAGAGCAGCTAAGTAGATATCAACATCTGGATGAGTTTCTCTAACTTTCTTAACTCCTTCAGGAGCACCAACTAATCCAACGTATCTAATATTTTTAGCACCAGTTCTCTTAACAACATCAATAGCATGACATACAGATCCACCTGTAGCTAACATTGGGTCAACAATAAGTACATAACTATCCTTAATGCATGGTGGGAACTTAACATAGTATTCTTGAGGTTCTAAAGTCTCTTCATCTCTAAATAAACCTAAGAAACCAACTTTAGCAGTTGGAATTAAAGATGTAATACCATTCATCATTCCAAGTCCAGCTCTTAAAATAGGAACTAAAACTACTTCTTGACTGATTTTTTGAGTATTGCATAAACCAACTGGAGTCTTAACTACACAATCTTCTGTAGCTAAATCCTTAGTAATTTCAAATGCCATTAACATACCAATTTCATCAACTGTTTGACGAAAATCCTTAGTTCCTGTTTTTTCATCACGAATTAATGCTAATTTATGACGAATTAGTGGATGATCAAATACAACAAATTTTCCCATAATAATTCTTTACCTTTCTTCTATTTGTTCTACTCTTCTAAGATGTCTTCCACCTTCGAAGTTTGTATTTAAAAATATATCACAATATTTAAATGCTTGTTCTTTTGTAGTATACTTAGCACCTATACATAATACATTACTATTATTATGCATTCTAGTCATCATACAACAATCTTCGTTACTAACAAGTGCGGCTCTAACACCTTTAAACTTATTAGCACAAATTGACATACCAATACCAGTTGTACAAATTAATATACCAAAAGTAACTTCATTATTACTAACATAATTTGAAACCTTTTTAGCATAAACAGGATAATCAACACTATCAAGACTATCACAACCACAATCAATCACATCATATCCTTTTTCTTTAAGATATGAAACAACCTCTTGTTTTAATAAAAATCCTCCATGATCACATCCAATTGCAAGTTTCATATGTTCCTCCTAATATACCTAATATATTCAAATAATTATACCATAAAAACCTTATTTTTTCAATAAAAATTGCAAGAAATTTGTGCTAGAAATAAGGAGGTTTCTCTCCTTGTTTTTTAATAGAAAACCACCATACCAAACCAGAAAAACTAACTTAAATCATCTTCTACAAATTCTATCCTTTCTACATGAAAAATAATAAAAAAGGATATAGAAAAATTTCTATATCCTAATTATTTATTATTTTGTCCAATCCATGTTAACGTATCTTTGATACATCTTATATCTTCTTTGAGCTTCAGCTTTATTTAAATCAAGTAATCTTTGAGCTTCAGCAGGATTGATATTCTTTAATTGAGCATAACGTGTTTCAGTCATTAAATGAGCATCATACTTATCCCAATCTGGTTCTTTAGAGTCTAATTGGAATGGATTCTTTCCTTCAAGAGCTAAACGTGGGTCATATCTGAATAATGTCCAGTATCCACATTCAACAGCTAACTTAGCTTGTTCTTGAGCTTTACCCATACCACTCTTTAAACCATGGTTGATACATGGAGCATAAGCGATAACAATAGATGGTCCATCATAGCTTTCAGCTTCTTTGATAGCTTTTAACATTTGAGCTTGACTAGCACCATGTGCAATTTCAGCAACATATACATGACCATAACTCATAGCAATAGCAGCTAAGTCTTTCTTCTTACCCATCTTACCACTTGCAGCAAATTTAGCAATAGCAGCTGTTGGGCTTGATTTACTAGCTTGTCCACCTGTATTAGAGTAAACTTCTGTATCAATAACTAAGATATTAACATCTTCTTGGTTAGCGATAACATGATCAAGTCCACCATAACCAATATCGTAAGCCCATCCGTCACCACCGAAGATCCATTGACTTCTCTTAACGATGTAGTCTTTTAATTCAACTACTTTCTTTAATTCTTCGCTAGTGTTATTCTTTAATAATGGTTCTAAGGCTTTATTAACTTTCTTAGTAACTTCTCCACTATTCTTGTTTTCTAACCATTCAGTAAATAATGCTTTAATTTCTGGATTAGCATTTTCGCTTTCATTATAAGCCATCATAGCATTACCTAAACTATTTCTCATAGTTTCAGTAGCCATTCTCATACCATAACCAAATTCAGCATTGTCTTCGAATAATGAGTTAGCCCAAGCTGGTCCATGACCTTCTTTATTAGTTGTATATGGAGTTGCTGGGAAAGAACCACCATAAATTGAACTACAACCAGTTGCATTAGCAACAAGCATTCTATCACCAAATAATTGAGTGATTAATTTAACATATGGAGTTTCACCACAACCTGCACAAGCACCACTAAATTCAAATAAT
>JAEEJT010000069.1 GCA_016282055.1 Bacilli bacterium | reverse complement strand
CGTTGTTGGTACTGTTAAAGCAAGTAATGGTATACCTGGTTCTACAACATTAACAATTGAAAAAGCTAATCCTAATATTAGTATTACTTTAAGTAGAGCTATTTTTAGAAAAAAAGTTGATAATAATGATACTTTAGTTCTACTTAAAAATAAAGAAGTTAAGGATGCTTTTGATGTTACATTAGATGGGATAACTGATAAAGATAATAAATATATTGTTAAGATTCTATTGACTGATGAGTTAAAGAATTTAGATAACTTACAAGTTATCTATGTTGATAATGATGGTTATGTTAGTTCATATAATACATATGTTGATGGAGAATATTTAGTTTTTGAAACTACTCATTTTTCAACATATTATGTTCTTGGTAATAAAGAAACTAATTTAAAACCATTAAACAAAATATTAATTGCTTTGTTTATATCTCTTTTAATATTTAGTGTTTATTTATATTTTAAGATTAAACATAAAGATTTAAATGAAATAGTAGTTGGATTGGTATGTATTACTGTATTTGGTAGTCTATTTATCAATATTAATTCTTTTGTATTCTTAATAGTTATGTTGTGTTTAGATATATTATTACTTGTACTTGGAATTATTTTATATAAAAAAGAACGTATGATAGAAAGGGAGGAATCTAATGAATAAAGATGAATATAATAATCTCTTAGGTAATGAACTTTCTAATACGAATGAATTTGGTGAAGAGATTAAAAATACAATTATCAATAACTCTGAAAATGATTCAAATAATAGTTATACAACTGATACTCTTGAATTTGGCGAAGACAAGGTAAAACTTGGTAATGAAGTTATTGATAATAAGAACATTGAAAAAGTAGCATCTACTGCAGCAAGTTTTTCAGTTGGAGCTGCTACAAGTATCGTATCTACTGCTTTAGTTGCAATAGTTGGTGGTATTACTTTAGCAACAACTACTGTTACTACTGAAGTTGAATTACAGATTGAATCAATTACTGCTAGTGCTGAATATATTGATTATGAGATTACAACGTTTGGTGATACTGAAAATATGGTACTAAATATTTCTAATGGATTTGATACATATGAAGTTTCTTTAACTGAAGGAGTTAATTCAGGTACAGCAAGAAACCTTAAACCAAACATGGATTATACAGTTACTATTTTTTATAATGAGGGGTTATTTAAGAAAACTGCATATAAAAATGTAATAACTACAATGGAAAAGAAAAACCTAATTAGTGATTATAATACATTTAAATGTAGTTATGTTTGCCAGTGTGGTGTTGACGGATATTTTTACTTTGTTATGAAAATGACAGATCAGTTAAGGATTTATAGTAATTTTGAAGCTAGTTTAACTGATAATTATGGTAATACATCTTTCTGTAGTTTTACAAAAAATCTTTATGAAAGACAAAAAATTGCTATTGTTAATTTTGATGGAAACAATAATGATTTACTAGGTAAAGAAGCAGTTTTAAAAATAACATGTGTAAATAAATTAACTGATGAAGTAATTGTTTTATATAATGAAAATGTTGAAATTTAAAGGAGATAAAAAATGGAAGAAAAACAAATTAAAGAAGAAAAGAAACAAACAGGCATTAATTTAATTCAAAAGAAACCAAGAAATAAGAAAAAAGAAAACATTAAATTAATAGTATTATTAGTATTATTAGTTGGTGTTGTTGTTTCTTTTGTGTTTAATGAGAAAATATATGGTAGTGGTAGTGTATTTAATGAAACTGTATCTAAAAATAATATTTTAAATACATTATTCCGTAAGATTCCTGCTGTTATTAAAACAGGTCAAACTATTATTATTAGTGTTGCTTTCTTTAAGTTTATTAAACTAATAATGCATAGAGGATTTGGTAAGACTAATAAACAAATTACTATTATCAAACTATTTGTTAGTTTTTTAAAGTGGATTGTTGCTATTGTTGCTATCTTAATTGTACTTGCTGCATGGGGAGTTGATACTACAACATTACTTGCTAGTGCTGGATTATTAGCATTAGTTATAGGTCTTGGTGCTCAAAGTTTAATCGCTGATATCATTGCTGGTATATTTATTGTATTTGAAGGTGATTATCAAGTTGGTGATATTGTTGTTATTGATGGATGGAGAGGAACAGTTGAAGAAATTGGTATTAGAACTACTAAAGTAGCTGATGCTGGTGGAAACGTTAAGATTATTAGTAACTCTAAGATTTCATCTATTATTAACCAAACTCATGAGTTATCTGTTGCTAAATGTTATATGCCTATTGATTATGATGAAAGCTTAGAACGTGTTGAACTTGTAATGAAAGAAGCATTACCAGTTATTAAGTCTCACATTCCTGCAATCATTGAAGGCCCTTACTATAAAGGAGTTAGTGAACTAGCTGAATCTAGTGTAAACTTACTTTTCCTTGCTATTTGTAAAGAAGAAGATTTATATCAAGTACAAAGAGATTTAAATAGAGAAATGTATCTTGTATTTAATAAGAATAATATTTCTATTCCATTCAATCAAATTGTTGTTTCTCAAAGAGAATCAATTGATAATTCAATAACTAAAGTTGAATCAATGCAAGCTAAAAAATTTGCTAAGAATCAAGCCGAATTATCAAAAGGAATTGAAGATAAAGCAAGTGAATAATAAATAAAACTTCGTATTAATTACGAAGTTTTTTATTTATAAAATAATACTATATTTAAATGTTGTAGTTTTGTTATACTTATTATGTATAATATGTATGGTGTTGTTTAAAGAGGTAATATATGAATGTTATTGAAATTAAAAATTTAAAGAAGTACTATGATAATAATAGAGGAGTAGAGGATGTATCTATTAATATCAGTGAAGGTATGATTTATGGATTTATTGGTCCTAATGGAGCTGGTAAATCAACAACAATTAGAACTATGCTTGGTTTGATTAATAAAACTAGTGGAGATATCAAATTATTTGGTAAAGAGTTTGATAAAGATGATATTGAAACTAAAAAGTTAATTGGTTATTTACCTAGTGAAGTTAATCTTTATGGTGATTTTACTATTAAGAAGATGTTTGATTATCATGAGTCTTTTTATAAGAAAGATTGTAGTAAAAAAAGATATGAACTTGTTAATTTACTAAAGATTGATGAGGCTAAGAAGATTAGTGATTTATCTTTAGGTAATTTAAAGAAAGTTGGTATTGTTCTTGCTTTAATGCATGACCCTAAACTTGTTATATTAGATGAGCCAACAAGTGGACTTGATCCTATTATGCAAAAAGTATTTCATGATATTCTTTTAGAAGAAAAAGCGAAAGGAACAACTATATTATATTCATCTCATATATTAAGTGAGATATCTAATATATGTGATTTTGTTGGATTTATTAAGAATGGTAGAATTATTAAAGAAGATTATATCAAAAATATTAAGAGTGAATATTATACATATCTAACTATTGTATCTAAAGATATAAAAGATATAAAAAAAGATTTAAATTTAAAAGTATTATGTGAAGAAGAATATAAAATTAAGTTTTTAAATAACTTAGATTCTAATGAGTTATTAAAGAGATTATCTAAATTTGATATATCTAATTTATTAATCGAAGAAGTTTCATTAGAAGATTTATTTATTAATTATTATTTATAGGTGAAATATGATTAAAAAAGAATTACTTAATAATATTAAAAGTTTTGTTATATGTTTTAGTGTATTAGTTTTAGTATTTTTATTTGTATATATAATCTATCCTATTGTCATAACAGAAGATACTATTAAGAGTATGGATGATATGATGAAGATGATGCCTGAAGAGTTTTTAAAAGCATTTAATATGGATACAACAAGCATATCTACTCCTTATGGATGGGTTAAAAGTGAAGGATTTGTATTTGTTTTATTAGGTGTTGGGATTTATGCTTCTATTTTAGGATCTAATATTGTCTTAAAAGAAGAAATAGATGGAACTATTGAGTATCTTGGATATTTACCTATTACAAGAAATAAAATTATGACTAATAAGATAATAGTCTCTCTTATTTATATAAGTGGTATGATTATCGGATTTATGTTATTTAATCTTATTGCATTAATTATTAGTCAAGATATTAACATAAAAGAATTTATGCTTTTGTTTTTTAGTCCATTCTTAGTAGCTATTCCTTTATTCTTTATTAACTTATTTTTATCAGCAATAGCTAAGAAAAATAAAAAGATTATTGGTTTAAGTTTAGGACTTGTATTTATCTTTTATTTCATTAATTTAGTTAGTGAAATATCTGATAAAGTTGAATTTTTAAAGTATTTTAGTTTATATAGTTTATGTGATATAAGAAATATTATAACTAACACTAAATTAAGTATTTGGTGTATATTAATTAGTGTTATTATTAGTATTGGTTTTTGCTTTATATCTTTTATAATGTACAATAAAAAAGAATTAAGATAATCTTACTTTAAAAGTAAGATTATTTTATTTTTAATAGTATTTATAGTATAATTAGTTAAATGCTACTTTAAGTAGCAAAAATAAAGGGTTTTGTAAAGTAATGGTGCTTGTTTAGAGTATCTATAAATTATACAATAAATGTGTAATTAAGGAGAAAAGATTATGATTAGTGAAAAAATTAAAACTTTAAGAAAACAAAACAATTTAACACAAGAAGAACTTGCATATAAACTTAATGTAAGTAGACAAGCAGTTACTAAATGGGAAAGTGATTTAGGTACACCTGATATTTATAATATTGAAGCTTTAAGTAAACTTTTTAATGTTTCAATTGATGACTTATTAAGTGATAATGATAAT
>JAEEJT010000068.1 GCA_016282055.1 Bacilli bacterium | reverse complement strand
GTCTCTTTTTACTACTGCTTCTCCTTCACGAGATTCTATTTTAATACTACGATAACTTTCATCAGCTTTTATTTCATTTTTTAATGTCGGTATTATATATATTCCTACTACTATTGCAATTAAAACAGCCGCAAATAGTAGACCAAAGATAAAACCTTTCTTCTTCATTAATCGAGGCCTCCCCTGTAATGTGAAAATTTATTTACTAAATCTTTATCAAGTTTACCCATGTCAGCCATTTCATTTAAAATGAAAAGAGCTTTATCATTTGGCATTGGTTTTTTATAAGGTCGATCCTTTGCCATTAGGGAATCATAAATATCACAAATAGTGATGATTCTAACATATTTAGATAAATTATCACCTTTTAAGTGGTTAGGATAACCACTACCATCTAAAAATTCATGATGGCGTGAGGCTATATCTAAAACATGGGAATATTTTTTTCCAAATTTGAGTTCTGATAAGATTTCATTAGTGTATACAACATGACGCTCTATCTCGTTTCTTTCATCTTTTGTAAGAGTTCCTTTTTGGATAATCGCACATTCATATTCTTCACTTGTTAGTAAACGATATACACCATACCTTATATTATACTCTTTTTCTTTGATTTTTTCAATAAACAATAAATCTTCATCTGTTAAAGATTGGCTATCATTAAGACGACTAACAAAATCAATTGTCGCATTAATTAATTTTGTTTCTTCAATATATTCTTCTTCACTTATTTCTTTACGCAAATATTTGATTTCCAGTTCATCTAAAATAAGATGATATCGCAAAATCATTTTTGGCAAGAGTGAGGCAAAACGTGTGGCTTTATTTAAAATATCTTCTTTAATAATCATCTTACCAACATCATGAAATAGGGCAGCCATAACTAATTCTTCTTTATCATTTGCACTAATATGATCATTTTCATGATTATTTAAATAATCCACAAATTCGCTTGCATATTTAGCTACATTCATTGTATGAGAGGCATTATATGGGGTACGTGATTCAATTGCTTTAACCATTGAATGGACAAAAGAATCTAATAATGATTTTACATTATCATATAAATTAACATTATCAAGAAGTACTCCGGAAATAGTAGATAAAGATGATAACGTTCCTTCAATATCTTTACTGAATGGAATGATTTCATTTTGATCTTGTGCATTAATCAATTGCATAACACCTAAAACATTTTTTTCTTTATCAAATAATGGTAATACTAATACTGATTTAGTATGGTAACCCGTTAACTCATCATATTTTTTTGGTCCACTCCAGTTATATTCTAAATCACTATATACATCACTTACATTTATTACTTTTTTAAGTCTTGCGCAAAGTGCCGCAACTGAAGATGAAGCAATATCAACTGGTGGTAAATCAATTTTCTCATTTACGCCACCTTTTTTGATATTCATTGATTTAGTAATCATAAAAAAGAATTCTAACCTATCATCCCTAAGTAAATACAGAGTACCACCATCAGAATGTGATATATCCATACCTTTTTCTAATATATCTTCTAATAATTTATAATAATTGCTTTCACGGGACATTTCAGTAATAACTGACAATATCTTTTCCATATCTTTATTTAATATCATATTATTCATTAACTAAACCAATAACTTTATAAGTTTTAACTGGTTGAGCTTTTCCTTTTAATTGTAATTCACCATAGAATTCTGCTTTTATTCTTGTTTTAATTTCTTCATATAATGTATCTGATATTAATATTTCACCAGCTTTAGCGTTGGCTTCTAAACGCGCTGCGGTATTAACTGTATCACCAATTGCCGTATAATCAATTCTAGCATTTGATCCAATATTACCAACAACGGCATAACCTAAATTAACACCAATACCAAATGAAACATGACGACCAAATTTTTCATATGATATTTTATCAATATCTTCACTACCTTTGGCAATTAACCAAGCAGCTTTAACAGCTTTATATGGATAATCTTCTAAATCAAATGGGGCATTAAAGATTGCCATAGTAGCGTCCCCGATAAATTTATCCAAAGTTCCACCAACTTCAAATATTGATTTTGTTGTGAGTGTTAAATATTCATTTAATATTGCGACAACTTCTTCTGGTTCTAAAGATTCTGATAGTGGCGTAAAACCACGAATATCGACAAATAAAACTGCAATATGACGACGCACACCACCAACATTAACTTTATAATCACTAGCCTTTAGTGCTTTATCAACGACTTGTGGTGCGACATATTTTTTAAATAAATTAATAGTTTTATAACGACTTATTAATTCTTCACCATATTTAATCGCAATATAAGCAATATATTCTAATATTATTAATATTATTAAACCAAAGATTGGAAAATAATAATAATTTTTATATAAAATTATTTGAATAATTATTAGTGAAACTATTACAAAAATAGTTAAAATAGACGCTAAAATAAATTTAGATTTATAAATTATAAACGCTAAAACAAATAAAATAATTATTCCAATAATTATAATTATGATATTAGGTACATCACTAATTATATTATTTTTTAAGTATGAATCAATGATATTGGCATGGACTTCTACTCCATAATTAAGAACACCACGGTTAATTGGCGTGTAATAACTATCTTGCATACCAGCACAATAAGCACCAATTAAAACAATTGCGTCTTCAATATCATCAGGCACAAAACCATTATAAATATCACTAAACGATAAAACAGTATAACTTTCTTGGGGATTAGCACTATAATTAATTCTAAAAATATCATTATTTTTATATTTTGTGTAATCTTTACCAATCTTTTTATTATATTCTTTATATATTGAATAAGAGAAAGATTCATAAATATTATTATCAAATTCCATAACTGGAATAATCTTTCTAACTAATCCATCTGAAGAATCAAGTAAGGCATTTGCGTATCCTGTTTTAACAACTTCATTTAAAGATGAATAAGGATATGATACACCTTTGACCGTTGATTTTAAGGTGAATGATGTATTATCTACGACATCACCGAATATTAGATTCGATGCACAAACGATAGTAGAAGGTGAATTTTGGGCTGAATCGCAAAGTTTAGCATCATTTTCTAAATCACTTTCGCCAGTAAACAAAATATCAAATGCAATAACGGTTGGAGCCTTGGTTGATGTCAAATTATCTAATACTTTTGCATAATATTCTCTTGTCCAAGTATTATATGGACCTAGTGCTTCAAGTGATTTATCATCAATTCCTATAATAAAAATATCACTTGTTTTTTTAGGTTCTTGATAAATATCATCCATTAAAACATTATTGACCCAAAGGAAGGCATCTAATATTAATAATATAAAACCAAGGAATGTACAGGAAAAAGAAAATATTAATCCTTTTAATCCTTTTTCTTTTAGATAATTCTTCATAATAATCACCATATTCTTATTTATAATACCATTTTTTAATGATTTTCGCCAGACTTTTATTATTCAAAAGAAAAAATTTGCCTTTCCAGCAAATTTTTTATCTTACTTCATCTTTTATTTCTCGTTTGTTTTTATACATTTCGTGGTCTGCTCGACTAAAGACTAAAGATACATTTTTTTCTTTATTATATTTTGCATAGCCACAAGCAAGAATTAATTCATTATTTTGGTCGTTTCGAATATTACATTCACGAATCTTTCTAGTTAAGGCTTCCACATTTTCGTAATCACTTCCTTGGGCAACTACGACAAATTCATCACCACCAACTCTAAACACTGGACTATGCTTAAAGACATCACAAATAAGACCACAAGCTCGACGGATATATTCATCACCAGCCACATGTCCACTAGTATCATTAACTACTTTAAGTCCATTGACATCACATATAATAATCGCAAATTCCACTTTTTCTTTTTCTTCAATTTTATGGTTTAGTTCTTCTTCAAGATCAATATAGGCATGTTTATTTTTAATTCCCGTTAAAGCATCAATATCTGCTTGCATTCTTGCGACATATAAATTAGATTCATATTCTTGTTCGCGTTTAACTTGCGCATCGATATTTATAACACCAACAATTAACTCCTCATTATCATTTTCATTAATAGTATTGGCTTTTAAAGATACATATGTTGGCACATTATTAATCATTAAACGATAATTAAATACAAAAATACCTTCTTCTTTTATTGTCTTTAAGATATTTTCTTTACTTACCATCATATTGAATTTATCAACATCTTCATAATATAAAGCACGAACGCT
>JAEEJT010000067.1 GCA_016282055.1 Bacilli bacterium | reverse complement strand
TGTAGTACGAACATTTATAATATCTTCAATATTATCAACTAAGTTCTTCTCACCATCATTTTTTACAACTTCAATATATCCTAAGCTAATAGAATATTCACTACTAGGTTCCAAATTATTTATCCTTGCAACTGTTTGATACTTATCAAGCATTATTTTTTCAGTTTTTATGCTTCCATTAATATTTCCAGTTACAAGTAAATAAACAGCTTGAAATTTATTTTCTGGATCAGTAACAATATAAGTTACATCTATATACGAAGATGAAGTAACACATCCACGTAAACTAACCCTTTTATTTATAATTGTTTTACTTAATACTTTATTTAAAGCATTAGAAATATTATCTGAAATATTACTTGTAACAATAGTATTATTATTAACAATCTTATTATTAGCAGATATCATCATATTAGCATTATTAGCATATTTAGTAAAATCATTAACTAAATCATTATAGGAATCTACTAATTCTTTTTCATCATATTCCGGTTTAACTTCTTCTTTTTCAATCGGAACATATTCATTTGTACTTCCAATCACAAGTTTTAAATCAATCGTATTATTTCCAACTATTAATTTTTCATTAGCAATATCGAATGTATATTGCCCAAATACTAAATTCATTGGATTAACAGTTTTAACATTGATAGAATCATTATAAACAGATGCATTACCTTTTTTATCAATATTAACAACTAAATATTTATTAGCGTATATTGATTTATCACCTGTATATATCTCATTACCAACAATTAAATATACACGATCATCTAATTTATACATATATGGTGTCGCATAATTATTTATAGAAACCATTTTATCATTTTTAACAACACTTCCATCAGTTAAAATTTGATAACTAGGCCCCATAATACTCAATGTTTCATTAGCTTTATCATAAGCAATTGGATTTTTTCCTAGCTTAAAGCTTCGATTTTTTGATGATAAATAATAATACTCACCATCCCATTTAGATTCAATTTTACCACCATCACTAGTATCAATTAAACTTGTGTCACTCGCAAAGATGGCTGTATTACTTGTAACAGTAAATAACGGTTTATCATCATGCTTTGACAATTTAACTGCAAAACTCAAAATGGCAACAATTGCTAAAATAATTATGATAAATACAGTAACAAATATCTTATTTTTACCATTAAGTTTTTTCATATAGCCCTCCTTACGAATGTCCTCCATAACCTAATTCAGCTGATTCAATTAATTCATTTCCAGAGAAGAAATTAATTGTAACTAAATATAATAAATTAGGATTAAAATTATCATCATTTATTTCAATAGTATAATAATAAGCATCAGACTCTTTATCATAATGAATATTAAATGGAGTTGTTGCATTAATAGCATAACTTTCACTATCATTACTAATTGTATAACTTACTTTATCAATTAAACTTAATTGATAAGAATTAGTAAATACCATATTAATGTTATTATTATTATTACTTGGAGCAAGAGTAATTGTTCCTAAGTAAACATTTGCTCCATATTTAATTGTACGTTTACTTGAAATATTTTGAATATTATTACCAGAGTTATTATAATCAGCTTTAACACTTACAGTAAAGGTATATTCCTCACCATCAACTAAATTATAATCATCTTTTTTAAATACAAATTTTTTATTAAATGTATCAATTGATTGACGATTAACATTTGCTATAACATTTCCTTTCGAATCAGTTAAAACAGCAGTATAAACACCATTAACAATCAAATGACTTGAATCAATAACACTTACTCTAAAGAAAATTGAATCATCTGTTTTACCACTAGATATACCAACAAATGGTTCTTCATAATCATTAAGAACAAATTCAGCATCATCTGTTTCAAGTAAAACAGCCGTTTTTTCTCCATTAATTACATAGTTAGAATAAATATCCATTTGAATTTTATAAGTATCACCATAACTTATATTAGCAACCTCACTAGGAGATGCAGATACCTCAACTTTCATATTATTCATGAAAACCTTACTATCTGGAATATCAACATTTAATTCTTCATAACCATTTTCAGTTAGTTTATATAAAGTATATTTAATATAATCATAACCAATTGTATTATCAACATTGTAATTAATAACTAAACGTTTATCAGAATATGAATTACTAATTAATTCACCAGTTGTATTTGATATACCAACATTAGATAAAGTATGGAAATTATAATTACAACCAGTAATCTTTTGATCAGCATCATATAAATAAGTTTTATTATATGTATGAGTATTTGAATCATATATATTTGCATAAAATTTAACAAAATAGTTTGTATGTAATTTTAAATTAGATAATTCTATTTGATCATCAAAATCAGAAACCTTTTTCTTAAATGTATCTACATAAGTAGCATTTAAACCATTCTTATCAACTTCAAATAATTCAATATAAACATCATTATCTTTAATAATATTATATTCATCAACTAACTTAGCTTTAATATTAGCACCTGTTAAAAGAGGCATAATATTAACTTTATTATCTTTAGTAGAAAGTGAAATGCTTGGAATAATATAATCAAACTTAAATTTATTATTAGAAGAATTTAGTTTTTGCATTTTTATTTCTTTTAATAAAATATTATTATTTTGATAAATTACACCAGTATTATCAATATCAACTTTAATAGTTGAATTTTGATTTTTAATATTAGTTAATTCTAATAATTTATTATCACTTTTAAATGTAGAAGTAACCATAGTACCATAAACCATTGGTGTTTGATTCAATTTATTATCATTTAATATATAATAATTTCCTGGTTCATTATATGTTCCCTTTTGAATAACTTTATAATCAGAATCTAAATCAAAACCAGTAGCATCAGTATCAAAATAAGCAACTAATTCAACACCAATTTCTACATTCATATACTTAGATATTTTTTCATAGTCAATTGTGATAATACCATTATCAATTATAACATTACTTATTGTTTGTTGACCTAGTCTATCAAGATCAGCCTTACTAGTTGGTGTGATAACAACATCTAGCTTAGCAATTGAACTAATTTCATCACCTTTATTTAAATAATTGTCTAAAACAATAAGCATTTTATTTACATCATTATCAACCGTATAAGTTAAACTTAAATTAGAACGATAACCATAAAAATATTGTGATGTAACATTAGAATACTTCATTTCTGAATTTTTTAATAATTTTTCAGATTTTTTTACTGTTAATATATTACCTTTATTTAAACCAGTAAATACAACAGAATTAAAATCACTACTATTTCTTGTAATCTCAGCATATGAAGTAAAATCGGCATTTGAATCAACAAAAGCAAATAATTTATTTGTAGATAAACTATTATCAATATCAGATACCTTATATTTCCATGTAAATGTATTCAAATCAGAAACAGATGGATACATTACAACATTTGATGATTGTTTTTTAGGTTGTAAAACAGCACTCTTCAAAACAACTTGTGGTTCAATAACCTTAGGATAAACAGTCTCTGCAGTACCATCACCATCCATATCTATAAATACTTCATATGAGAAATAATATGAATTACCACGACGTAACATATCTGAATCAATAATAGTATCACTAGTACCATTTCCAACTGGGAAAATAGCATTAGGTTGAGTACCATCAGCATTAAAATCAACACGTTTATCAAGACCTGGAACAAGCTCATATTGATGAGTATTTTGATTATAACGCCATACATGATAAAGAATATATTTACCACTTTGACTAGTATTATCAAAAATTGAATTAACAGAATATCCAACTATAGTATTTGCGTCTAAATCATTATTTACTTTTAAGCCAAAATCAGCAGCAAATTTATTTAAAATAGCATGAGCCATTATTTGTGGTTCTTCTGCATTTGGAACATCTGGGATATAAGCATTAGTTTTAAATTGATATACATTATTTTCAATTGGAATTTTATTATATCCAGTATAGTCATAAGCATCATCAACAACTAATGTATAAGTTTTTTGCTTAAAGGCAGAAGGCTCAGTATTAAAGAATTTTGCATCAATAATAGCCTTATTATCATAAAATTCATTTTTTAATGAACTAATATATTCACTAATGTTACCATCAGTTGTTTTACGATAAACTTCAACCATACCATCAGTAGTAGAGCCTTGATATAAAGTAAACGTAATAGTAGATAAAGTACTTGCTTCTAAAGATGCATCTTTATTAGCATTAGATAAATTAAAGTCTACAGCAAATGGTGTAGTAAAGAATATATTATCTTGGAAATTAGCATTTAAAGGATTTGGTGCTTTTGTTTGTACTTTAACACTTCCAATATATGCTTCATTAACTGTTGGATTACCATCCTGTAAATTTATAGATGCATATACATCAAATGTATATGTTTCATTAGCTCTTAAATAATTTATTGCAATAGGAATATTATTTGTTGATGTTTCACTTGTTAAAGACATAGTAGTGTAAGTACCAAGTGAATTTTTATAAACAACTCTATATTTATTGCTCATTATAGTTCCAGATGGATCATCAACTATAATTGCACCATTTATTTGTTCCCATGTAATATTAGTTCCTTCCCATCTTAAAGTTGGAAATTCAACACCATCTATTTGCATAGTGCTACCTAAATTATATTCATATTCAACTGTCTTCTCATTATCAAAAAATTCAACAATTAAACGATAAGTATATGCAACTCCACGATGGATATTAACATCATCAACATTTAAAGAAACTTTATCTAATTTATTTTTATTAATAGTAACAATAGGTTTTGAGTTTTCTAAATCTTCTCTGGCATCAAAAACCTCATAACGATAATTTGTAATTCCATAATCTTTATCAACAACATTGAAAGCATTTAATATAATCTTTGATTCACGTTTATCTATTGAATATTCAAGATTTCCAACACTAGGTGCTTCCTTCAATGTCTTAACTGTTTTTTTAACAGAATAACCGTTATCAATGATTACACCTGATGATAAAATATCATACATTTTAATCATGTAAGAAGTATTATTATTTAAACCATCAAAAGTTAAACTAACATTATTAGATTCTTTAAATTCCACATTTTTAGAATCAATTTCATTACCATTAGTATCAAATATACCAATATTAACAGCATTTACTTTAGAATAAATTTCTTTATTAACATCTACAGTAATAGCATTTTTTGTAACTAGTGAACTATCAAAACTAACGCCTAATGCTTCAGTTCTAAAAATCTTAGAAATAAATGTTTTATCATAAGTTACATCATCAATCTTATAAGATGCTTTAGCATAAAGAGTATATTCAGTATCAGGTTTTAAATTAGGATAAGAAACATATCCATATAATTCTCCCTCTTCTGTAGTCATTTCATATACAGTCTTTGCAGTACCATTTTCAACAATACTAATTGTTGTAGGTCCACTTAAAAGCGAATCTTTATCTTCAATTTCGATAGTAGCATCAATCTTTAAAGATGTAAGAGACATCTTAGTTATTTTATAAACAGGTTCATCAGGTTTTTCACCCTCATCAACTATTTGCTCACTTGATCCATCTGCACCAATTGAATTATCAGAGCCATCTACTCCTTCTCCACTCTTTACAGAATCAGGATCAACTTCTGATTTATCAACATCAATTTTAATTGGTTCTTCCTTTTCACTAGCAATAACATCAATATTACTATCCATATCAATAACTAGATTAGATAAAGAAATACATTTTTTATTTTGCTTACTTATAGTTTCTTCTAATAGATTAATAGTAATATCTCCTGAAATTATACTAGAATCTGTAGCAATAGTTTGATAGTATCTTTCATTATTATATATTTTTACAACTGATCCATTTGTATATTCAAAATATACATAATTATCAAAGCTTACAACCTCATTTTTAGATAATAAAGCTCTAATATTATTACCGACTAATAAAAATTTTGTATCAGTTATTCTAAGTAGTAATTGGTCAAATGTTATCTTATTTTTATCAGCTAAATCAATAGAATATTTCCCATCATCATATTTAATATGGGTATTTTTAAAAATATTGTAATAAAACACAACGTTACTATCCACATTATTTAAATTAATACCAACAGTATCCTTTAAAACCAATAAAGAATTGTCCTCATAATGTACAACAGTAGAATCTTCAACTTTTACGCTTCCATCATTTGAAGAAAATCCAACTTTATTATTATACTTTTTAAAATTATACTTTGTACCACTTTGAAAAGACAATACATCTGTTTTATTTTTTTTGCCGTCTAATACCAACGCATATCCATCATTTGTGAACACACCAGTTTGGTAATTCATCTCATCAATTACAATAACAATGCCATAGCCAACACAGGCTAAAGTTAAAATAATGAAGAGTGATGACAATATTCTAGTTTTTACCATACCAAGTCACCTTCACTACTATCTATTTTTACCTATATTAAATTATAGCATATTTATACAATAAAACAACAATTTTTAACGAAAAAAGACATTAATCGACATTATGATTAATATCTTTTACTAAATTTTTAAATAAAAAAAATATATATTTTAATATCAAAAAGTTTATTTACCATTTCATCATATTAATTTATAAGTCTTTACTAGCCCTTATCTAATTATTTGTTTTTTCTATTTTTTCTTAAGTAATTCTTTTATACTTTTTTCTTGAGCATATCCTTCTGGATAATCAACACCTTCTGGCAATTCCATTGAAATATGTCCTTGTTTAAACCAAAGAACATCTCTTAAAGAATAAAACTTAAATTCTAATAAATCACATTTTGTAAACATGTCAGTATGATTTTTTCTTTCTTCTTCTGCCATTGAATTAAACGCTTTAGCAATTCCATCTCGTTCTTCTCCGATACTTTCTGCTAATTTAATTATTTCATCTTCACTTAAATCTTTAACTTCATTATAATTAATCATCCAATCTAAGCCTTTAAAGTATTCTATTTCTGATTTTTCATCGAACTTAACAAAATCGTATCTATTACTATCATTAATTATAGTAACACCATTACCAAAAACTTTCATAAATATAGAAGCAGGTATTGGTAAATCAGATGAGTTTAAATATGCAATATCATTTTTTTGAACATATGCCGAATCATTAGTAATTATTTTCATGTAAAAATCCTCCTTTATTTAGTTACTTATTATAACATACTTTAATACTATTAAAACAAAAAAACTAACATTTCTGTTAGTAATTTATTACTCTCAAAACTTTAAAAGTTCGAGTTTCCTATCAATATGGTGGAGATGACGAGAATTGAACTCGTGTCCAAAACTAGATCCCCAAGAACATCTACAAGTTTAGTTGACTAAACAATTTCACTATATCAAAAACTAGTCAACAAGTGTTGATATAGCAAGTCTATAAAATTCATTACTACTATAGACATCATAGTAATATAACCTGCTAAATTCGAGTCCCTAAAAAAATACACAGGTAATACTTTTAAAGGAACGCTACGCTATATGCTTTCTTAAGCAGCGTAAGCCATTTGATAATTATTTCCAGTTATATTTAACTGACGCATTTAAGGATTGCCATCCACTTGCCATTCAAGTCCCACTAATCCTGT
>JAEEJT010000066.1 GCA_016282055.1 Bacilli bacterium | reverse complement strand
TTATGTAAATAAATTAATTATAAATAACAAAACTAAAAGTTTTATGAAATACTTTATGAAAAGAGTTTAAAATTTTAAATATATTCCTCTTTTAAGAATGTATGTTTTCTGGGAAGAGTTTTTTTATTATATACAAATTATGTTTAAATGTTATAAATATATATAAATTGTTGACAAGTCAACAAATATTATTTATAATATTTTTGTTTAGGAGTTATTATGGAAGAAAGATTTTATGTATTTACAAATCATATTAATAGTATTAATAGAAGTATTAGAAGAATAAAAAACTTTGAGATGAAAGAATATAATCTTAAAAGTCCTCATGTTTCTTGTTTATATTATTTATATAGGATGAAAGAATTATCTATTAAAGAATTAACTAGACTTTGTGATATTGATAAAGCAGCAATATCTAGAATTCTTGATTTTCTTTTAAATAATGGATTTATTGTTTTAAATAAATATGAGAATAAAAGTTATAAGAGTACTATATTATTAACTGATAAAGGAAATGAAGTTGGTAAATTTATATCTGATAAAATTGATAGTATTTTAAAAGAAGCAAGTATAGCATTAACTTTAGAAGAAAGAACTATACTTTATAAAGCACTTGATATAATTGATAATAGACTAAAAGAAAGAGCAGGAAAGGAATAATGGGTGTAAAAATATTAATTGATTCGGCTTCTGATATTACTTTAGAAGAAGCTAAAGAATATGGGATTAGTGTAATCTCTATGTATATTAGTTTTGGTGAAGAAGAGTATATTGATGGAGTTAATTTAAAAGCTAATGAGTTTTATGAAAAATTAATTGAAACTGATATATTACCTAAAACTAGTCAAATAACTCCATACAGGTTTAGTGAAGAGTATGAAAGATTAACTAAAAATGGAGATGATTTAATTGTTATTATTATGTCATCTAAATTATCTAGTACTTACAATAGTGCATTAATGGCAAGTTTAGATTTTGAAGGAAAAGTATTTGTTGTTGATAGCTTAAGTGCTACTGCTGGAGAAAGAATACTATGCGAGTATGCTTTAAGACTTATTAAAGATGGATTAAGTGCTAGAGAAATATATGATGAACTTAATCGAGTAAAAGATAAAATTAGAATACTTGCTATTGTTGATACATTAGAGTATCTTAAAAAAGGTGGTAGGATTTCTAAGACTGTTGCGTTTGCTGGAGAAATATTAAAAATTAAACCAGTAATATCAGTTGAAGATGGAGTTGTTAAACTTGTTGGTAAAGCTAGAGGATCTAAGAGAGCTAATAATTTATTAAATGAATTAATTGAAAAGAATGGCAAAATAGATTTTACAATGCCATATGCAACATTATATTCTGGTTTATCAAATATAATGCTTAAAAAGTATATCGAAGATGAAAAAGAATTATGGGAAAATGATATAAATGAAGTTCCTATTTATATTGTTGGTAGTACAATAGGAACTCATGTTGGACCTGGAGCAATAGGTGTTGTTTTCTTTTCAAAATAAAATTTATTTAAATATTAAAAAACATTTTATTTATTAAAACGATTTTTAGAAAGTGTTGTATTATTATAGTTTAAAACTATAAATACAGCACTTTTTAAGTTTAATTGGTTGATAAAATTAGTAAATTATTGTATAATAAGTTTTACTGTGAGGAATAAATATGTTTGATAATATATCTAAAAAGTTAGAAAATAAAGTAATAAATATAATTGTTTTGTGTCTTTCAATAATGCTATTTAGTATTTTTTGTGTAAGATTATTGTGTTATGATACATTTGTTAATAATTATATAGGACTTGATAGTTTTATTAGTATTAGTAATACTAGTAAATTTGTAGCTATATTAACTATGATTACTGTTTGGCTACAAAATTCTAATGTTATATTATTGTTACTAAAGAAGAAGTTTAACATTAAAAGTATTAATTTAATTGTTAGTATTACTTCTCCAATTGTTTCAATAATGAGTATAGCTCTTATTAAGCCTATAACTTGTTTATATATTGGTACTAGTAGTAATTGGGTTTTATCATTATCTTTGATTATAGAGGGAATTTTAAGCCTATTATTGAGTTTTTATTATGTATTAAAGAATTTAAATACAAAATATAATTATAAAGAAGTTTTATATTCATTATTAGTGTTTGTTTTAATGCTTATAGCATCAAAACCTAATTATACATTCCAATTTTTATTTGGATTTTCTAAGAAAACGCTATTAATTAAGAGCTTAACTAGTATTCATAGAATATTTGTTTATCTAGCTATTATAATTCCTGTTAGTTTATATTTCTTTTTAAGAAATAAGAAACAAGAAGTTATTAGTTTTAGTTTAATTTACTTATCATTAATAACAATGGTAGGATTTATGGTAAATTATTCTTATAGTGATTTTAAAACTCCTTGGGATTGGCCTATTCATTTGTGTAATACTGCGATGTTTATTATTCCATTATGTTTAATATTTAAAATGAAGCGTTTATTCTATTTTACATATTTTATTAATGTACTTGGTGCTTTATTTGCTATGTTAATGCCAAATTATAGTTCTGATACTAATATTTTCCAAATGAGATTATGGACATTCTGGTATAATCACTGGATAGCATTCTTTATGCCACTTTTAATTGTTGCATTAGGATACTTTAAAAAACCTAAATTAAAAGAATTTATATATTCGATGATTGGTTTTTTTGTATATTACGTATTAGTGCTTACTTTAAACGTTGTCTTTACTGAAATGGGACATAGTGTTGACTATTTCTTTATAAATAGTGATTTTATTGCTGATAAACTTGGTAATTGGGCAAAGAAATTATTTGAAATTACAACAACTGTTACTTTTAAAGGTCATAGTTATGTATTTCATCATTGGTACCAACTTGTTTATTTTACTGTTTATGTTATGCTCGGACTTGCAATGTGGTTTGTATATAATGAATTCTTTAGAATTGCTGCAAGCCATAAAGAATTAAATATGAAATTAAAAGAAATTAAGATTCATAAATTTGCATATGAATCACAATTATCTTTAGAGGATAGAAAAGCTATGGAAAATCAAGATATAAAACCAATACTTGAAATTAAAAACTTATGTAAAAAATATGCAACATCTAAAGTGTATGCTGTAAATAATGCTTCATTTAGTGTTCATGGAGGAGAAGTATTTGGATTTTTAGGTCCAAATGGAGCTGGTAAATCAACAATCATTAAAAGTATTGTTGGTATACACTCTGTAACAAGTGGAGAGATTAATGTTTGTGGGTTTAACGCAATAGAAGAACCTGTTAAAGCTAAAGCTAATATTGGATATGTTCCTGACCATTATGCTTTATATGAAAAGCTAACAGGAAGAGAATATATTAATTATATTGCTGATATTTATAATGTAAGTTTAGAAGATAGAAATGAAAGAATGACAAAATATATCAATTTATTTGATATGAATCATTCTATTGATAGTAAGATTCAAACATATTCACATGGAATGAAACAAAAAATAACTATTATGGCAGCTTTAGTACATAACCCAAAGGTTTGGATTCTTGATGAACCTTTAACTGGACTTGATCCATCTAGTATCTTTCAAGTTAAAGAATGTATGAGATTACATGCTGAAGCTGGAAATATTGTCTTTTTCTCAAGTCATTTAATTGATATCGTTGAAAAGATTTGTGGTCGAATTGCTATTATTAAAAAAGGCGAAATTCAATGTGTTAAATCTATAAAAGAAATAGAAGATAGTGGAATTAGTGTTGAAGAATTCTATATGAATATTATTGATGGTGAAGGTAATAAAAATGAATAAATTAAAAACACTTGTTCTTATGCAACTTCATGATAAGATTGACTTATCTTGGATGCATAATAAAGAACAAACTATTAGAAAAATAGTATTTGGTGTTTTAAAGTTCTTAATTGTTGGTATATTAACATTTGCAATATTATATGTAGCTAAACTATTAAACTTGTTTTATTATAGTGAAGCCCCATATGTTATTACACTTGTTTTGTTTATTTCCTTAACTTTATCGATTATCTCGTGTACTGTAGAGTTAATGAAAACTCTCTACTTTTCAGATGATAATAAAGTATTAATAACTTTACCAGTAAATACTAATTATATTTTTATTTCTAAGATTATTGTTTATTATATTTATGAAATTAAAAAAGCATTTGGATTTTTAATTCCAATTATTCTAGGTTGTGTTATTTTATTACTAACAGTTCAAGGATGTCATCCATATATTCTATTTACAATGTGGATTCCTTTGATTTTTATAATAAGTTTACCAGTATTAATTGGATCTTTATTATCTATTCCATTACTTTATATTTATAGATTTTTAAAGAAAAATCCTATTATTGAGTCTATATTAGTAACAGCAATTCTTGCTGTTACAATTATTGGTGTTGTTTATTTAATTAGTTTAATTCCTGAAAACATTGATTTAATTAATCAATGGGATAAGATTGGAAAAAATATTCGTAATTTTATTGATTTCTGTGATAAAAAATTAGTATTATCAAATCATTTAATAAGAATTATTATTGGTCAAAAGTCTAATATTACATCAATGTATTCTTTTACTATTTGGACTATTATTAAATTCTTAATATTAATTTTAGTTAATGCATTATTAATTCTTGCTGGATATTTAATCTCAAGACCAATGTTCTTTAGAATGATGGCTAAAAACTTTGAACAAAATAAGTCTTTAGATAATACAAAACGTAATAAAAAAAGAAGCGTATTTCTTACTTTTATTAACAAAGAATGGTTAATAAATATAAGAAGTGTTGATATTTCTTTAAATTATTTAGCTGTATATGTAATAGTACCAATATTAATACTATTACTTAATAAGTTGTATGCTGCTATGGATACTAAACAACTTGGTGATGTATTAAGTTATACATTTAATGTACTTTTAATTTGTTTACCAATGCTTGCTAGTAATAGTTTAGTAGCAACATACTATAGTAGAGAAGGTAGAGCTGGTTATATGAAGAAAACAAAACCAGTTTGGATTGCTTATCCTTTATTTGCTAAGCTTTTCTTTAATATGTTTTTCTCTACAATTTCTGTATTTATTACATCATATTTCTTTGGTGTAATAAATAGACTTCCTTTTAATAACATTTTGTTATTTAATTTTGCAATTCTATTTGTTCATTTTGCTCACATGGTTTATAGTGCAATGCTTGATATTATGAATCCTCAAAACGAACAATATGCAACAGTTGGAACTGAAGTTAGTAATCCAAATGAAAATAAATCAACAGTTTATGCATTTATTATTTCATTTGCATTTAGTTTATTTACTTATAAATTATTAAGTGAATCATTACTTAATACTAAAGCATTAACTAATGGATTACTTAAGATGATGCTAATTGGTCTTGGTATGTTAATATGTGTTTGTATTTTATTTATGAAAAGGATAAAAGTATTCTATACAGATGCTTCAGGTAGACAATAATGAAGAAAAGTGTTATATTATTAATAGCTGTTATATATATTTTGGCAATTGTTATTGTTGGTTTTATTGGATTAAGAATGAAAGTTTATAATCCTGTTATATACGTTGATAAGATAACATGTGTATCTAAAAATTTTAAAGAATATACTTTAGAACAACTTGAAAATAATCCAAATTTAAAAGATGAAGTAGAAAATGATCATTTAGTTGGTTACATTGAAGAAAAATTTGTTGAAGGACTTGAAGTTGAGATTCGTTGTGAGATTTCTCCTGAGAATGCTACTGATAAAGGTCTTACTTATTCAACAAATGTAAGTGATAAATACGAACTAATTGTGAATAAAGATGGAACTTGTAAAATCAAATTTTATAAAAATGCATTTGCAACTGTTACTGTTGAATCTAATGATAATAATAAATCAAAATCAAGAATAAAAATAAGAGTCAATGTTGTTGAAGACAACTTTGACATCTTCGACTAGGAGGAACTATGAAAAAGATTTTTGCTTTTGTTCTTTGTTTCTTATCTTGCTTAATTTGTTTAAGCTGTAATACAAACAAAGAATACACTGTAAAGTTTGAGACTAATGGTGGAAGTAATATTACTGAACTAAAAGTCTTAAAGGATGAATTGGTTACTAAACCAGAAGATCCAACTAAAGAAGGATTCTTTTTTGTAAATTGGTATTGTGATAGTGAATTTAATACTGTTTTTGATTTCAATACTAAAGTTACAAAAGACCTTGTACTTTACGCTAAATGGTCAAGCGAAGAAGAAAAATACACTGTAAGTTTTGAAACTAATGGAGGAAGTAGTATTAGTAGTCAAACAATTACTAAAAACTCTACTGTAACAAAACCAGCTGACCCTAGTAAAGATGGATTCGTATTTGAAAACTGGTATAGTAATGAAGAATGCACAGATTTATATGATTTCTTAACACCTGTTGTTAAAGATACTATAATTTATGCAAAATGGACTACTGAAGTTGTTGAAAAATTTACTGTTACTTTTGAAACATTTGGTGGAACTGTAGTTAGTAGTCAAGAGATTAGTAAAAACTCTAAGGCTACAAGACCTGCTAATCCATCAAAAGAAGGTTATTTCTTTGGTGGTTGGTA
>JAEEJT010000065.1 GCA_016282055.1 Bacilli bacterium | reverse complement strand
TAGAAGGATATATAGAATGTGATAAAGTAAATGAGATTATTTTAAAAGATTCTAAATATGAATCAAATTGTATTATAAAAGAAAGAAATAAGTAAAATGAAAAAATTTATAGGAGATAAGAAATTTTATAGGATGCTTTTTGCAATAATGATGCCAATCGTTTTGCAACAATTCATTACTCAATTTGTTGGACTTATTGATAACTTAATGGTTGGAGTTGTTGGAAATGATGAGATGATTGGCGTTTCTCTTGCTAACCAAATTCTTTTTGTATTCTTTTTAGCTGTATTTGGAAGCTTATCTGGAGCAAGTATTTTTGCAACACAATATTTTGGTGCACAAGATAAAAAAGGATATCATGAAGCATTTAGATTTAAGTTATTAATTGAATTCTTTATTATTGCAATTAGTTTATTTGTTATTGGCTTTTTTGCAAAAGATTTAATAGGTGCTTTTATTAGTTCACAAGAAGAAGATATTTCAAATCCAACTATTGTACTTGAAAGTGGAACTAATTATTTATATATTTCTTTAATCGGAATAATTCCTTTTGTTATAAAAGAAATATATGCTACATCTTTGCGTGAAATGAAGGAAACTATGTTTCCTATGATTAGTGGACTTGTTGCAATTGGAGTTAACTTAATATTAAATTATTTATTAATATTTGGTAAATTTGGTTTACCAGAACTTGGTATAATAGGTGCTGCTATTGCTACTGTTATAAGTAGATTCGTTGAGTTATTTATGGTAGTAATTTATGCTCATGTAAAACAAGAAAAGTTTATTTTTTTAAAGGGTGCATATAGGAAATTATTACCAAAATTTAGTAGTATAAAAAAGTTTATTTCTCAAACTTTATTATTAACTACTAATGAATTTATGTGGTCACTTGGCTTAACTTTAATTGTAAGATGCTATTCAACAAAAGGCCTTGATGTAGTTGGTGCGTTAAATATTTGTAATACTGTTAATAATGTATTTTTAACAGTTGGACAATCTTTAGGTAATGCTACAGCTATAATTATTGGTAATTTACTTGGAGCATCCCTTCTAACTGAGGCTAAAGAAACAAGCTATAAAGTATTATTTTCAAGTTTTATTATTGGAATATTTGTAGGGTTATTAATGATTTCTATTTCAACTCTTGTACCAAGTATTTACAATACAAGTGAAGCTATAAAAAGTTTAGCAACTGATTTAATTATTATTAGTGCTATATGTATTCCTCTATATGCTTTTAACTGTGTAACTTATTTTATATTAAGATCTGGTGGGAAAATTATTTATACTTTATTATTTGATAGTATCTTTGTTTGGGTTGTTAAATTAAGTCTAGCTTTTATTTTAACAAGTTTTACTAGTTTTAATTTCTTATTAATTTATATATTTGTTTATGGAATTGATATTATAAAAGCTTTTCCTGGTTATATTTTAGTAGATAAAGGTATTTGGCTTAAAAAAATAATTGAAAATTAGTTTTACTTTTTATTTCTTTATATGATATAATATAATAAGAAATAGGAAGGTTAAAATGAATATTCAAATTGCAACAGGCTTTTCAACAGAGAATTTTGAAAGCCTAAGAAGTCTATTGCGAGGATTTATTGAAGAGAAAAAAAGAATTTTTATTTCAATAAATAATGGAAGACTTAAAGTTGATAAAGCACCATCTATCGTAACTGCTTTATATGAACGTTTCGTGAAAGTTGAAACTAAGTTAAAGAACTATACTGATTGTTATACAATTATGTTAGTTGATTTTCTTACGGGAAAGGTTAAAATTGATGTAGAGTAAAATTAGAGGCATTTGCCTCTTTTTGTTTGCATAAAAAAAGAAGGTTAATTGACCTTCTTTTATTTCATATAGCTAAAGAATTTATCGAATATCATTTTTGATTCTTTAGAATCCATTAGTCTTTCAGGATGCCATTGTACTCCAATGATTGGAAGACTTTCATGTACTACAGCTTCAACAACATCATCTTTCATACAAATAACTTTTAATCCGGGAGCAACTTTTTTAAGTGTTTGGTGATGATAACTATTTGCTTCAAATACTGGATCAAAGTTTAGTACATCATTTTTTATTGATGTGATAACATGACCATTTTTAATGTCACTATGGCTTTTACCAATATCTTGATTTAAAGAACCACCTAAGAAAACATTAATAGATTGATGGCCTCTACAAATACCAAGAAGAGGTTTTTTGGTTTTTACAGCATATTCAATTACTTGTTTATCTAAGATATCTAGTTCTTCCATAACTTCTTCAGATTCACCGTTATTTACTTCACCAAAGAATTTAGGGTCAATATCAGATCCACCTGTAACTAAAAATCCATCACATAAGTCTAAAACTTCTTCAAGATTTGGATTATCACACATTAATAGAATCGTATTACAGTTATATCTTAATAATGCATCTATATAATTTCTATTAACAAATTCTCTTTCTGTTCCTTCGTGAGTTAAGAATCTTGCAGTAACTCCTATTAATTTATGTTTCATGATTAATTCCTACTTTCTTTTTCCTTTTCTTTTATTTTTTTAGTGATAAATTCAACAAGTTCTTTTGGAACATATGGTGAAATATCAGAATTAAATTTAACAAGTTCTTTAATTGAAGAACTTGATAAGAACAAATTGTGAGTTGATGGAAATAAAATAAATGTATCAATAGATCTGTCTATTGAACGATTGAATTGGAAAAGAGCAATTTCTTTTTCATAATCAATTATATTTCTTACACCTCTTATTATAGTCTTTGCATTTTTTTCTTTAGCAAAGTTTAAAACTAGTTCATTTGATGATTCAACGATAACATTATCTAAATCTTTTACACTTTGTTTTATCATTTGAACTCTTTCATCAATTGAAAAGACATAGTTTTTATTAGGATTTAGTGAGACTAAGACGTAAAGTGTATCAAAAACACGACTAGCACGTCTTATTATATCAATGTGACCGTTTGAAACTGGGTCAAAAGAACCAGGATAAATAGCAATATTTTTATTATTCATAGTCTTTACCTCATTAATAATTATATAACATTTTATGTATTTTTGCAATATAACTTATGTTTGGTAATTTATCTTGTTTTATACCTTTACTTTTTAGGTATTTTATGGTAATATAAAATATAAAGGTTTAGTAAAAAGGTGATTATTATGATTAAGACAAAAGCAGATATAAAAAGAGTATTTAAATTAATGTTTTCTAACGCTAAATATGTTTCATTATACATTTTAAGTGTTATTGCTTTAGTTGGTTTAGAAGTACTAGCATTAATCGATGTAAAGGTATTTATTGATAAAGTAATCGTTGATGCAAGTGATACTAATATTACTAAATATGTATTACTATTTGTATTTGATGGTGTTGCATGTGCTGGTCTTTATATTGCCTTGTCATTCATTAAATCTAAAATCACTTCATTTGTATATAATGGTTTAGCGATGAATAGTTATAATGCTATTTTAAAAGCCGATATGCAAGAAATCGAAACTAATGATGATTATCAATTACTTGTTAATCGTGTTATTAAAAACTGTGAATTTATAAGTGAAAAATATGTTCTTAAAAACTTATTATTGTTTTTTGAACTTGTAATGATTATCTTTGGCTTTTTATTAACATCTTTTATTGTTCAACCTTTATTTGGACTTGTTATTTTATTTAGTGGTATTTTCTTTGTTATTAGTCATACTACAGTTGAATTAATTATTAATAAACTTAAAAATGAATATAAAGATATTTTAAATAGAAATAATGGTAAAGTATTAGATACTTTTGCTAATTTAAAAAATATTAAATTATTAAACGGTCAAGAATTTGAATTAGATCAATTTGAAAAGTTAAATTTAAAATATACAAAAGTAAATAGAACTAAAAAATTAGTTGAGACAATTACAAATATTATCGTATTTATTTTATTTGGTGTATTAATATTCTCTATTGTTATGGGTGTTGGTGGTGTTTTAGATAGAAATGAAGCTAATAATATTTCTGCTGGAACATTTGTATTCTTTATATTTGCAACTCCATTATTAATGGGATGCTTATTTAAATCAGCAACATTACATATTAAGACTTCATTTATTGAAAAAGAATTACTTGAACTTGATAATATTTCTAGTTTACGTAGTGAATTAAGAAGTGAACCAATTCAACAAATTAATGAGATTTCTAATATTAAGTTTAATGGTGTTAGTTATACAGTAGGTAAAAATACATATTTAGAGAATGTAAGTTTTGAAGTTAAACGTGGTGAAAAACTTGGTGTTTTATGCTTTGAAAAAGAATCTAAGGATGTATTATTTGAATTAATCACAAGAATCTTAAAGCCAATTGATGGTAATATAACTTTAAATAACAATGAATTAAATAAGATTAATCCTCAAGTGTTAAGAGAATTTATTACTGCTATTTATGATAAGAGTAGAGTATTTGATGATACTATTATAAATAATATTTGTTATCCATATGAGTTTGATGAATATAGATATAATGATGCTTTATATAAGAGTGGATTAAAGAGTGAAATTATTGATTTACCTAATAAAGAATTAACTAAATTACATTCATCAAGAAGTAATGAACTTAATAGTAGAGTAATCTTTGCAAATGCTTTTTATAAAGATTCTAAGATTTATATTTTATCTGATGCTGGTAGTTGTTTAAATCCTAGTGATGAAACTGATTTAATCAATGAAATTTTAAAACTTAAGAATAAGATTACAATTGTTGCAACAGATAAACCTTATCTATTAAGTAATTGTGATAAGATTTTAATTCTTGAAAATGGAAAACAAATAGAATATGGAAGTTATAGCGATTTAATGAATAATCATGATTCACACTTCTATAGAATGATTAAAACTGGTGGTAGAAAGGTTAAGATTTCATAAGGGAGAAATATATGAGTGATTTAAATAGAGTAAGAACAAGATTTGCACCAAGTCCAACTGGATTTATGCACATTGGAAACTTAAGAACTGCATTATATGCATATTTATTTGCTAAACAAAATAAAGGTGACTTTATTTTAAGAATAGAAGATACTGATTTAGAACGTTTTGTTCCTGGAGCAATTGATGTTATTTATAATACATTAAAAGATGCTAAGATGGAAATTAGTGAAGGACCTAATGAAGGAGGAAACTATGGTCCTTATGTTCAAACTGAAAGAAAAGATATTTATATGAAGTATGCTTTAGAGCTTGTTGAAAAAGGTGCTGCATATTATTGTTTCTGTGATAAAGAACGTCTTGATAGTTTAGTTAATAAAGATGGTGTCAAACGTTATGATAAACATTGTCTTCATTTAACTAAAGAAGAAGTACAAGAAAGATTAAATCGTGGCGATAAATATGTTATAAGACAAAATATGCCAACTGAAGGAGTAAGTTCGTTTGAAGATTTAGTATTTGGTCACGTTGAAGTTCCTAATAGTGAACTAGAAGATCAAATCTTAATTAAATCAGATGGTTTACCAACATATAACTTTGCTAATGTAATTGATGATCATCTAATGAAAATTAGTCATGTTATGAGAGGTAATGAATATTTAAGTAGTACTCCTAAGTATAATTTATTATATGATGCTTTTGGATGGGAACGTCCTCAATATATTCATTTAACTCCTATTATGAAGGATGCAACAAGAAAGTTAAGTAAGCGTTATGGTGATGCTAACTTCGAAGATTTTATCGAAAAAGGATATTTACCAGAAGCAATTATAAATTATATTGCTTTACTTGGATGGAGTCCAAAAGGAGAGCAAGAGAAATTTAGTATGGATGAACTTATTGAAAAGTTCTCTATAAGTGGACTTAGTAAATCAAGTTCTATATTTGATGAAGCTAAGATGAGTTGGTTAAATGGTGAATATATTAAAGAATTAGACTTTGATACATTTATGAAAAAAGCAACTCCTTACTTTGAAAAGTCTAGTATTAAAGATAGATACGATTATAGTAAATTTGGTAAATTATTACAATCAAGAATTGAAAAGTTTAGTGATATCATTGAAAAAGTTGAATTTATTGATGACTTTAAAGAAATCACTAAAGATCAATATTTCAATAAAAAATTTAAAATTGACGAAAATGTTGCTTTAATAGTACTTGAACATACTGTTCCAATGCTTGAAAAAATTGAATTTACTGAAGATAATTTACATGCTGTAATATTAAAAGCAAGTGAAGATTTAGAGTTAAAGAGTGGAGCAGTTTATACAGTTTTAAGAATTGCTTTAACAAGTTACAATGTAACTCCTGGTGGATCAGTTGAAATGGCTGATATATTGGGTAAGACTGAATCAATTAATAGATTAAATAAAGCTATTAGTTGGTTAAAATAGGAGGTATAAATGAAGTTTATTTCTGAAAAGCAAGCAAGTAGTATTTTAAAAGTTGCTTTAGCAACTGGTGCTGATTTTGCTGAAATATATTTAGAGGATACAACAACAAATACAACTCATTTAATTTCTAATGCTATTGATAATGTAAGCACAAATGTTAAACATGGTGCATCTATTAGAATATTAAAAGATAGTCAAGAAGTATTTGGTTATGTTAATACATGGGATGTTAAAGAATTAAAAGCTTTAGCTAAAAACTTAAGAAGTGGAATTAAAGGAGATACTAAATATGAAGCTTTACCTTTTAAAGAACAAGGTGAAAGAAATATTGTAAATCCAGTTAAACTTCCTCATAAAGTTAAAAATAGTTATAAAGCTAGTTTAGTTAAATCAGTTAATAAACTAGCAAGAAAATATAGTAAAAAAGTAAGTCAAGTTATTGTTAGTTTATATGATGTTGAATCTAATGTTTGTATCATTAATTCTAAAGGTACATTTATTAAAGATTTAAGATGTAATGTTAGACTTGGTTTAAATGTTGTTGCTGGAACTGGTCATAATATGCAAACAGCATCTGATTCTATTGGTGGAACTTGTGGTTATGAAGTATTTGATAACTATGATTTAAAAGAGTTTGCAACAGAAACTAGTAAGAGTGCTGTTACTATGGTTGATGCCGATGAAATGGTCGGTGGAAAGATGACAGTTGTAGTTAATAATGGTTTTGGTGGAGTTTTATTACATGAAGCTTGTGTTCATTCTCTTGAAGCAACAAGTGTTGCTAAGAATGCTAGTGTATTCTGTGGTAAATTAAATCAAAAGATAGCATCTGATATTGTTACAGCTATTGATGATGGAAGTAGATGTAATCAATGGGGATCTTTAAACTATGATGATGAGGGAACACCAACCCAAAAGAATGTTTTAATTGAAAATGGTGTATTAAAAACTTATTTAGTTGATTTTAGAAATAGTAGAGTAATGAATCATCCTATTACAGGATCTAGTAGAAGACAAGATTTTACATATTCTCCTACATCAAGAATGACTAATACATTCTTTGCTCCTGGCAAAGATAAGTTTGAAGATATTATTAAGAATACTAAATATGGTTTATTTGCTAAAAAGATGGGTGGAGGAAGTGTAAATCCTGCCACTGGTGAATTTAATTTTGCTGTAAATGAAGGTTATATGATTGAAGATGGAAAGATAACAAAACCAGTTAGAGGAGCAACTTTAGTTGGTAGTGGAGCTGAAATTCTTAAAAACATCGATATGATATCAGATAACTTAGAGTTTGGTCATGGAATGTGTGGTTCTTTAAGTGGTAGTATTCCTACTGATGTTGGTCAACCAACAATTCGTGTTCAAAATATTACAGTTGGTGGAAGAGGTAAAAAACAATGCTAGATAAAATTATTAATAAAGCTAAAGAAATAGGTTTTTCTGATTTTGAAGTAGTTGTTTCTAAAACTCACACTAATGATATTACATTATTTAATGGTAACGTTGATAAGAATGAAAATGGAAACATTGTTCATACAACTTTTAAAGGACTTGTTGATAATAAAGTATGTTCTATGACTTTCACTAATAATTTAAGTGAATTAAGTGATAAAGAAATAGATAAACTATTAAAGAAACTTTATGATAACTTAAAATATAAAAATTCTTTAGAAGAAGAATTCTTATTCGAAGGTAGTAAAGAATACGCTAAAGTTAAAGAATATGATAATGATTTTTTAAATGTTTCTAGTAAAAAGAAAATTGCTTTATTAAAGAAACTTGAAAAGAATTGTTTTGATTATGATAGTAGAGTAGAATCTCTTCCTTATTGTAATTACACTGAATGTGTAAAAGAATATGAAAAAGTAAATTCTAAGGGATTAAAATTAAGTTCTAAAAACGGTTATTGTGGAGTATTTGTTGAAGTTGTAAGTCACAATGATAATAATAAAGAAGAAAAACGTTTAGGATTTGATAAATGTATTGCTCATAGTTTCAATGATTTAGATGTTAAAACTCTTGCTAAAAAGACAAGTAAAAAGAGTATTGATATGTTAGGTGCTGAACCTTGTGAATCAGGAACTTATAAAGTTATTATTCAAGAAGATGCTATGAGTGATTTATTTGAAGGATTTTCTGATATTTTTTCAGCAAAATCTGCCTTAAAGAATTTGACTCCTTTAAAAGATAAAGTTGGTAAAAAGATTATGAGTGATTTAGTTACAATCATTGATGATCCTTTATGTGAAGATAGATTAATTCAATCTTCATTTGATAGTGATGGTGTAGCTACTTATTATAAAGAAGTCGTTACTAATGGTAAGTTTAATACTTTC
>JAEEJT010000064.1 GCA_016282055.1 Bacilli bacterium | reverse complement strand
TACAATTAATAATAGAAAAGAAAGAATCAAACTAAATAATATTATAAGCATAACTATTATTTCTTCCTTTCATATATAACAAAACTTAATTCACCAACGTCTTTTTTATAAATAACATTATAATCACTATAATTAATCTTAGGAAAATAAATATTACCTTCATATGCTTTATTAATATGAGTTATATATAATCTATCAGCGTATGGAAGTGATAAAACATATATTAGTTTTCCACCTATTACAAATAACTCTTCATCTTTATTTTTATAGCTTTCTAAATATTCAAATAAATTATTAGTAACAATAACTCCATCAGCTTTAAAATTTTTATCAAGAGTTGCTACAACGTTTGTTCTATTTGGTAATGGTCTTCCAATAGAATAAAAAGTATTATCACCCATTAAAACTGTTTTATTCATTGTTGTTTCTTTAAAATATTTGAAATCTTCACTATAATGCCAAGGTAAACTATTATCTTTACCAATAAGATTATTACAATCCATTGCCCAAATTAAACTAATCATACAGCAACTGCTCCTTTAATAGCAGGATGTGGATCATAACCAACAAGTTCAAAATCATCGAATGTATAATCTTCAATATTATCTACTTTTCTTTTGATAATCATTTGAGGTAAATTTCTAGGAGTTCTTGATAATTGTTCATCAATTTGATCTAAATGATTCAAATAAATATGACAATCACCAAAAGTATGAATAAATTCACCAACCTCTAAATTACAAATCTTAGCTATCATCATTGTAAGTAGTGAATAAGATGCAATATTAAATGGTACACCTAAAAATGCATCTGCACTTCTTTGATATAATTGACAAGAAAGCTTACCATTATTTACATAAAATTGAAATGCCATATGACATGGAGGTAAAGCCATTTGATCAACATATGCTGCTTGCCAAGCATTAACTATTAATCTTCTTGAATTAGGATTTGTCTTAATCTCATTAATTACCCAAGCAAGTTGATCTTTATAACAATCTTGACCATCAAAATGTCTCCATTCATGACCATATACAGGACCTAACTCACCCCATACTTTAGCAAACTCTTCATCAGTTTTTATCTTTTCAATAAACTCATCCATTGATTCACCTTTATACTCTTTAGATAAAGTATATTTTTTATAAGGCCAATCATTCCAAATCTTAACATTATTATCAACTAAATATTTAATATTAGTATCACCTTTAATAAACCATAATAATTCATGAATTATAGCTCTTAAATAAACCTTTTTTGTTGTTAAAAGAGGAAATCCTTTACTTAGATCAAATCTCATTTGATAACCAAATGTTGAAATAGTTCCAACACCTGTTCTATCTTCTTTCTTTGTACCATTATCTAAGATATGTTTAATAAAATCTAAATATTGTTTCATAATTAGTCCTCTCTACTTCAATAAAAAATCTTTTCCTTTAAAATTATCTGGTTCATATTCACAAAGATTAGGAAATCCTTGTTGTCTTAAAGCTTCGTATATAATAATAGCTGCACAGTTACTAACATTTAATGCTCGAACTTTATCAGTCATAGGCAAACGAATGCAAGTATCAAGATTTTGTTGTAAAATCTCTTTAGGTATACCTGTTGATTCTTTACCTAAAACAAAATAATAATCTTCATCTGGATCTGTAACATTAACATCATAAATGTTATGTTGACCATATCTAGTTAAAAAATACATTTTTCCTTTATTCTTACTTAAAAACTCTTCCCAGTTTTTATATTTAATATATTTACAATTATTAACATAATTAGCACCACTTCTTTTAATAGAATTCTCATCTAAACTAAATCCAAGAGGTTCAATTAAATGCATAATAGTATTTGTTGCAACACAAGTTCTCATCATATTACCTGTATTTTGAGGTATCTCAGGTTGATATAATACTAAATTTAATGGTTTCATATATTTTCTCCTAACTTATTCATTACTTCTTTAAAAACTTTTCCTATATTATCATTAATTAATAAATTACAAATATTATCATATTGAGTTGCACTCTTATTAATTAAAATCAAATTCTTTCCTCTAAAATATCTAACTAAACCACTAGCAGGATATACTGTTAAACTAGTTCCACCAATAATTAATGTATCACAATTACTAATTAAATTTATGCTTTTCTCTAATACATTATAATCAAGTTGTTCTTCATATAAAACAACATCAGGTTTAATAATCCCACCACAAATACTACATCTAGGAGTTTCATTAGAATCTAAAATGTAATCAAGACTATAAAATGTATTACATTTCATGCAATGATTTTTATGGATTGTTCCATGAAGTTCTAAAACATTCTTACTTCCAGCAAGTTGATGTAATCCATCAATGTTTTGTGTAATAACGCCTTTTAGTTTACCCATTCTTTCAAGAATAGCTAATGCTTTATGACAATCATTAGGTAGGCTATCTTTATATACCATTTTACTTTTATAAAAGTTATAAAAATAATTACTATCTTTCATGAAAAAACTATGAGATAGAATTACCTCAGCTGGTATTATAGACTTTTCATTATATAATCCATTGGCACTTCTAAAGTCTGGAATTCCACTTTCACAACTTACACCAGCACCACCAAAAAATACAATATTATTTGATTCTTTAATAATTTGCGCTAATTTTTCTACTTTGTCCATATGGTGCACTTATATATTTATATTTACAGTTTAGCCAATATACTTGATTCTTAAATTCATTTCTTGAAAGAGATGAAATAATAATACTTCTTTTTCTTGTCTTTTGACTAAAATCAATGTATTTCTTTATATCTTCTTTTACTATTGTAGATGGATCAACAATAATATTACATGTAATATATTCACCAATCTCTAAATTTAAATTCATTAAAAATGAATCAACTATAACCATTACATCAACATCTTTAGTTCTCATTGGTATAATTAATTCTCTTGTTATATGAAATGAATCTGATGTTTTAACTTTCTTATCAAAGATAATTTTTTCTAGTTTATCAGATTGAATAGTATTCATATGACTATATTTAAAGTTCTTTTGATACATATAACTTTTTATAGTATATTGTTTAGCCATTAAACATATATTTTTATGTTCATAATTCTCATTAACATAATCAATTATAACATCACTAATCTTTAAAGTAGGAATTAATAAAGAATTTAAATATTCACTACAATATTCAATAATAGAATTATTAACAATTAAAATTAAACAAACATTATATTTAACAAGAATACGTACACTTCTTTTAACATGTTCTAAAATCTTCTCTTCTTCTTGTCCTTCATATGGATAATTAGATGGATCATTTACATAAATAAATTGTTCATTAGGATATTCATTAACTAAAGAGTTAAAAATATTAATACCCTCATAACCACCATCAAGAATACCAATTGGTTTTTTCTTCTCTATACCCATTTTTTCACCTATATTATATGATAATCCTTTAATAAATTATATCAAAAAAACGTCTTATTTTCAATAATTATTAATATAATAGCATTTGATTTTTTTCTTAATTTTTAATATAATAAATATTGGGTGAATGATATGAATATAAAAATAAATGATGAAATAAAATTAGCATTAAAAACTAATAAACCAATTGTTGCACTAGAGTCAACAATTATATCACATGGGATGCCTTATCCAGAAAACTATGAAACAGCATTAGCTTGTGAAAAGATAATTAGAGATAATAATTGCATTCCAGCTACCATTGCCATAATAGATGGAGTTTGTACTATTGGACTAACAAAAGATGAAATAGAAAAACTTGCTAAACTTGGAACAAAAGCCTTAAAAGTTTCAACAAGAGATATTCCATATGTTGTTAGTAAAAAGTTAAATGGAGCAACAACAGTATCAGCTACATCAAAACTAGCAAGTCTTGCTGGAATTAAAATATTTGCAACAGGTGGAATTGGTGGAGTACATAGAGAAGCTACTAAAACATTTGATATTTCTAGTGACTTAGATGAGTTATCTGAAACAAATATCTGTGTTATCTGTGCTGGAGCTAAATCTATTCTTGATTTAGGTTTAACTATGGAATACTTAGAAACAAAAAGAGTTGATGTAATTGGCTATAAAACAGAATCTCTACCAGCTTTCTTTACAAATACAAGTAAGTATAAAGTAAATCATAGATTAGATACACCTAAAGAAATTGCTAGTTTATTAAAAACTAAATGGGATTTAGGTCTTAAAGGTGGAGTTCTTGTTACAAATCCTATTCCTAAAGAATTTGCAATGGATGAAGATGTTATTAATAAGGCTATTGATGAAGCTATATCTGAAATGAATAAACTAAATATTACAGGAAATAAAACAACTCCTTACTTACTAGCTAAAATTAATGAAATTACAGGTGGTAATAGTTTAAAATCAAATATTAAACTTGTATATAATAACTGTAAGTTAGCAAGTCAAATTGCTTCAGAACTATAAAATTTAAACTAAAAACTATAGATATATTGTAAATCAATATATCTTTTATTTTTGCCTTAATTATGGTATAATATTTAATATAAGAAATTAATGGTGAATATATGAAAATATTAGGTTTAATAATTGAATTAAATCCTCCACATAATGGTCATAAATATTTCATTGAAAAAGCAATAGAAAAGGTTAATCCTGATTATGTTGTTGCTATAGTATCATCAAACTTTACAATGAGAGGTGATATTAGCTGTGTTAATGTTTATG
>JAEEJT010000063.1 GCA_016282055.1 Bacilli bacterium | reverse complement strand
TATCATATGAAAATAAGAATAATTCTAATAGATATAGTTTATGTGATTTTAATTGTGACATTGAATCTAGTTTAAATATTGGTAATTTAGTTTTAACAAATGATAATAATAAAAAGAATCTAAATTTATCGTTTAATAAGTCATTTTTTAAAAATGAAATGAATTATTTAAATGTTAATTCTAAGAAGATGTATGTTAATGAAGGCTTTAATTATACTTATTTATATATAATTTGTTTAATTGTTCCTTTTTTAATTATTTATCTTGTTAGATTATTTATTAATAAGAAAAAAAGAAGTAAAGCATTTTTATAAAAAAATGCTTTTTTTTAAATTAATATGATATAATTATATTTATAATGAGGTAGTTTATGAAATTTTGTAATTTGTATTTACAAACTGAATATTCAATGCTTAATTCATCTATTAAATTAGATGAACTTGTTAGTAAATTACATGAATATGAGTATGATAGTGCTTGTATTACTGATATTAATGTAATGCATGGAGCATTAAAGTTTTATTCTTTATTAAAAAAGAATAATATTAAACCAATTATTGGTTTAAGTCTTGATCTTGATAGTAAATTTGGTAATTCTAGAATTTTACTATATTGTAAAAATGAGAAAGGTTATAGAAATCTATTAAGGCTTTCTACTTTAAGACTTACTAAAAATAGTTTATGTTTAAAAGATATTTATGAATTACTTAATAATCTTGTTATCATTCTACCCTATTTTGAAAATGATTTAGTTAGATTAATATTTAACGATGATATTAATGTTTGTTTGGATTTGTTAAGAGATTACGAAGTTTTAAACAAACTTGAAAACAATAGTTTATTTATTGGTGTTTCTTTAAAAACTAGTGATGAAGTTAGATATTCTTGTGATGTTATGAACTTTTGTGAAAGGTTTAAACTTAATAGTGTTGCTATTAGTAAGACTATGTATCTTGAAAAAGATGATAGTGAAGTTTATATGGTCCTTAAGAGTATCGAAAATGGTGCTAAAGGGTATGAACTTAATAGTTTTGAAGAGAATTGTTATTTAATTAATCAAATTGAAGCTATTGATTTATTTAGAAAATATCCAATTTTAATTAGTAATACTATTCGTATTAGTAATATGTGTAATCTTAGTTTAGATTATAATGGATATAAAATGCCTGAATATATTATTCCTAGTGGTAAAAATATTAATGATAAAAATAAATATCTTAAGGATTTAAGTTATTTAGGACTTAAGAAAAGACTTGAAATGAATAACATTAATAAAAATATGTATCAAGTTTATATAAATAGACTTGATTATGAATTAAGTGTTATTTCTAAGATGGGTTTTTGTGATTATTTTTTAATTGTTTATGATTTTATTAGTTTTGCGAAGAAAAATAATATATTAGTTGGTCCTGGTAGGGGTAGTGCTCCTGGAAGTTTAGTTAGTTTTTCTTTGGGTATAACTGAGATTGATCCAATTAAATATAATTTATTATTTGAACGTTTTTTAAATGAAATGCGTGTTACTTTACCTGATATTGATACTGATTTTCCTGATGATAGAAGAGATGAAGTAATTAGATATTTAAAAGATAGATATGGTATTAATAGAGTTTGTCATATATCAACTTTTGGTACATTTCAACCTAAACTTGCTATACGTGATATAAGTAGAGTTATTAATCTTAAAAGTTTATACCTTGATGAGATTTTAAAGCATATTGATGGATCTAAATCTATTAGTGAAGTATTAGAAAGTGATAATTATATTAGTAAGCTTATTTCAAGTAATGACTTGATATCTTTTGTTTTTAAAATAGCTAAAAAGATTGAAAATTTGCCTCGTAATCTATCTATTCATGCAGCGGGAATAATTATTGGTGATAAAGACCTATTAGATTATACGGGATTTTCTATGGCTCCTGATGGTTTGTATCAAAGTCAATATGAGGCTTCTGATATGGAGTCTATTGGTCTTGTTAAAATTGATTTTCTTGGTTTAAGAAATCTTACTATGATTGATAGAATTCTTTATAAGATTGGGATTAAAGATAGTAATAAATTTAAAGTATATAATTTACCTTTAAATGATAAAAAAACTTATGATTTATTAAATCAAGGTTTTACTAATGGTATATTTCAATTAGAGTCAGTTGGTATGACTGATACTATTATGAAAATGAAAGTTAATAGCTTAACTGATATTTGTGATTGTATAGCTTTATATAGACCAGGTCCTATGGATATGATTCCTTCTTTTATAAAGGCTAAAAATAGTAAAAATATAAGTTATGTTCATAATGATTTAGTACCAATATTAAAAGATACTAATGGTGTTATTGTTTATCAAGAACAAATATTAATGATTGCAAATAGATTTAGTGGATTTAGCTTAGGAGAAGCTGTTATTTTAAGACGTGCTGTCTCTAAAAAGAATGAGAAAATGCTTCTTTCTATGAAAGATAAGTTTATAAGTGGTGCTATTAAAAAAGGATATAGTAAAGATATAGCTAGTAAAGTATATGATTTAATCCTAAAGTTTGCTTCATATGGTTTTAATAAGAGTCATAGCATAAGTTATTCTTATGTTGCTTATATTATGGCATATTTAAAAGCTAATTATTTTAAAGAGTTTATTAGTGTATTGTTAAGTTATAACATTGGTAATTCTAAACAAATAAAAGCTTATATTAAAGAATGTAAAAAACATGGTATTGAGGTTTGTTGTCCTTCTATTAATATTAGTACGAATGAGTTTGTAATTAAAGATAATAAGATCTATATTTCATTATTACAAGTTGGATATATTGGTATTAATGGTATTGAAGCAATTCTTAATGAAAGAAATACTAATGGTTTATTTAAAGATTATGATGATTTTATTATTAGAACAAAAGGATTTTTAAATAAAAAGCAAGTTGAGTATTTAATATATAGTGGTAGTTTAGATGAATTTAATCTTACTCGTAAGAGTATGATTAATGAATATGATAAATCTATTGAATTAAGTAAGTTTGCATCTATTTTTAAAGATGAGATAAATGATCGAGTTTTTGATAGTAGTGAATATAGTTTAGATGAGGTAATGAAACTTGAGTATATGAGTTTAGGATTTAATCTTAAATTTAATATATTTGATAGTTTTAAACCATTTATGGAAAAAAATAATATTGTTTGTTTATCTAATATTTCTGATAAAAAGTCTTTATCTATTGGTATTTTAACTAATGTTAAAGTTATTAAAACAAAAAAAGCAACAGAAATGGCTTTTATTAATTTAAAAGATGACGATGATGAAATTGAAGCTACTATATTTAATGAAGTTTATGAAAAATGTAAAGATTTATTAAATATTGGTGAAGTTTTAATTGTTCAAATTCGTAAAGATAATAATAGATTTATTATAAACGATATATATAATAAAAATAGATATTAACAAATTAATAAAAAAGTGGTATAATATTGTAATATAAAAGCATTAAAAAGATATAAATTTATTATAAAGGGTGATTATTATGATTAAAAAAATTGGTATTTTAACATCTGGTGGAGATGCACCTGGAATGAATGCTGCTATTAGAGCAGTTACACGTGAGGCTATTAGCCAAGGACTTGAAGTATATGCAATATACGATGGTTATCTTGGAATGTATGAGGATAGAATAGTTAAACTTGATAGATATAGTGTATCTGATAAATTACGTATGGGTGGAACTTTTATCGGTACAGCTAGACTTCCTGAGTTTAGTGAAGAAAGTGTTAGAGAAGTTGCTGTTAAAAACCTTAAAAAATATGGTATTGATGCTATTGTTGCTTTAGGTGGAGATGGTACTTATCATGGAGCACTTGCTTTAAGTAAGATGGGTATTCGTACTGTTGGTTTACCTTGTACTATTGATAATGATATTAAAGGTACTGATTTTACAATTGGTTTTGATACTGCACTTAATACAGTTGTTGATTGTGTTGATAAATTAAGAGATACATCATCATCTCATCATAGATGCTCTATAGTTGAAGTTATGGGTAGAACATGTGGTGATATTGCTTTATGGACTGCTATTGCTGTTGGTGCTGAATATGTTATTTGTAAAGAAACTGGTTATGATGAAACTCATTTGTTAAAGAAAATAAATGAAGCTGGTGAAAATAAGAATCATGCTATTATAATAGTTACTGAACACATGCTTGATGTAAATGAACTTGCTGAAAAAGTAACTAAAGCTACTCCATTTGAAGCTAGAGCAACTGTTGTTGGTCATATCCAAAGAGGTGGTAAACCTTCTGTTCGTGATAGAGTTTTAGCTAGTGAAAT
>JAEEJT010000062.1 GCA_016282055.1 Bacilli bacterium | reverse complement strand
TTTATTAACAATATGATAGATAGAAAAATACTAGGACGTATTGTTTTTAGTGATCTTGAAAAGAAGAAAGAATTAGAACATATTATCCATCCTCGAATTAGAAAGTATCTATCCAATATAAAAGATAAGATTGATGTATTCGTAGAAGTTCCATTACTTTTTGAATCTGGTATGGAAGATTTATTTGAAGCTATCATATGCGTTTATACTGATTATGATACTCAAGTAAAAAGAGTTATGGAAAGAAATAATATAAGTAAAGAAGAAGCAATTGTAAGAATTAAAAGTCAAATGACTTTAGATGAAAAAATACAAAAAAGTCATTTTATTATTGATAATACAAAGCCTTTACCTGATGTTTTACACCAAGTAAAACAAGTAATTTCTAAATTATAGATATAAGACATTACATTATTGTAATGTCTTTTTTTATTGACTAAAATAGTTTTTTATTGTATAATAAATATGAAATTAATAATTTCAATTTTGTGAGGTGATATATATGATATATGAATATATAATGAATAACTTTAAAAGATCAGAACCCATTTTTATTAACGAAATACCTGGTTCATCAAAAGATGTAGTTAGACAAGAATTAAAAAGATTAACGGATAGTAAAAAAATTAATCGATTATATAATGGTGTTTATTATATACCTTATACAACAATTCTTGGCACAAAAGGACAGGTATCAATTAATAAATTTATAGAAAAAAAGTATATGAGAAATGGTGGATTTTATACTGGTCTATCTTTAGTTAATAAATATGGTTTTACTTCACAAAATCCTAGTATATATGAATTATATTCAAATAATGCAACTACAAAACAAAGAAAGATAGAAGTTGATGGTAGTACAATAATTATCTATAAACCAAAAGTTTGTATAACGAAAAAGAATAAAAAAGAATTAGAGTTTTTAAATTTAATGTCAATAATAGATAAATATAGTGAAATTAGTGGTGAAGAATATAAATTAAAACTAAAAGAATATATTAAAGAAAATCAAATAAACTTTACTATAGTTAAGGAATATATTTCATTATATCCTTCTATTGTTTATAAAAATATTTATGATGGAGGATTAATGAATGAGTTGGTATAAAGAATATAGAGATGAATGGAAAGAAATTATTGAGACTGTAGCTTTAGAAGAAAAGAGAAGTATTTTTATAGTTGAAAAAGATTTAATTCAATCTTTGTTTCTTTATAAATTATCTAAAGAAGATTTGCCTTTTATTTTTAAAGGCGGCACATCATTATCTAAGGCATATAGTGTGATTAACAGATTTTCTGAGGATATAGATCTTTCAATGAGTAAAAAACCTACTGATAGTGAAAAAAGAAAATCATATCTTATCATAAATAATATTGCTAATGAATTGGGATTCGAACTTTTTAATGCAGAGAGAATAAAATCAAGATATGATTACAATAAATATACTTTTAAGTATGAGTCTTTATTTAGTGATGAAAGATTAGAGATTATTATTGAAACAAGTTTTTATCAATATGTTTATCCGACAGTAAGACACAAAATAAATAGTTATATTGGAAACTTTTGTAAAACAAATAAGATAAAATTACCTATACCTTTTGTTTTGGATTTTGAAATGGAAGTTCAGAGTATTGAAAGAACGTTTATTGATAAAGTATTTGCAATTTGTGATTATAAGATACAAAATCAAATAGAAAAACATTCTAGGCATTTATATGATATTGCAAAGATGTTGCCATTAATTAATTTTGATTCTACATTGAAAAGTTTAGTTTTAGATGTGAGACAAGATAGAATGTTATCTAAAAATAATCCATCCAGTAATTTACAATACAATATTAATGATTTGTTGTTTGAAATAATAGATAAGAGGTTATATGAAAAAGATTATAAAAGACTTACTGAGAAATTACTATATGAGGATTATCCTTATGATAATGCAATTGAAAATGGAATAAAAAAAGTATTTGATTCATCTATTTTTGTTAATAATAATAGATGATTAATTAAAAATGCTACTATTATTATTTTAAAAAAAATTCTTGAATAAAGTTTGTAAATATGGTATTATTTTAAGAGAAAACTTTAAGAACACTTAAAGCTAACAAGATTAGATAAAATATACTATATGATATTACTAGTTTTCTAGTCTTTTAGCTAGAAAACTTTTTTTTAAAGTTTTTATAGGGGGTCACTATGAATAGCATTAAAAACAGAAAATTAGTATTAGCTAATGGAATGGTGTTTGAGGGTGTTGGTTTTGGTAGTAACCAAACTAAGATCGCTGAGATTGTGTTTAATACTTCAATGGTTGGATACCAAGAGATTTTATCTGATTCATCTTATTGTGGTCAAATTGTTTGTATGACATATCCTTTAATAGGTAATTATGGTATTACAGATGATGATTATGAATCTAAATCAATTAAGATGAGTGGATTTGTTGTTAGAGAGTATAATGATTTTCCATCTAACTTTAGAGCAACTAAGACTTTAGGTGATGTGATGGATGAGAATGATGTATGTGGTATTAGTGAAATTGATACTAGAATGCTTGCTCGTATTATTAGAGATGAAGGGTCACAACTTGTTATGATTTGTGATATTAATAAACCAACTGAAGAATGCTTAAAAGAGATTAAAGAACGTGGCTTTGAACATAATCAATTAGATCTTGTTTCAACAAAAAAAGTTTGGTATTCAAGAACAGCAAATCCAAATTATACTGTTGTTGCTATTGATTGTGGTATTAAAATGAATATTGTTAGAAAGTTTAATAAATTTGGATGCAATGTTGTAGTTGTCCCTCATACTTCAACATATGAAGATATATTAAAATATCAACCCGATGGTTTGTTTATATCTAATGGTCCTGGTGATCCAGAGGATGCCAAACCTGTTATAGAACTTGTTAAAGAGTGTAAAGGTAAGTTACCAATATTTGGTATTTGTTTAGGACATCAAATTATTGGTCTTGCTTATGGTGCTAAAACTTATAAAATGAAATTCGGTCATCGTGGTGCAAATCACCCTGTTAAGAATTTACTTACTGGTAAGATTGAAATTACTAGCCAAAATCATTCATTTGCTATTGATAAAGAATCATTAGCTAATACTGGACTTGAGTTAACACATGTTAATGTTATTGATGGTGAACTTGAGGGTGTAAGAGATGAAGTTAATCATGTAATCTCTATTCAATATCACCCAGAATCTGCTGCTGGTCCTGAAGATTCAGAATATTTATTCAGTCAATTTATTGATTTATTACATGATTGTGGAGGTAATAAGAATGCCTAAACGTAAAGATATAAAGAAAATAATGGTTATTGGTTCTGGTCCT
>JAEEJT010000061.1 GCA_016282055.1 Bacilli bacterium | reverse complement strand
TAATACTGTTAATAAAGATGAGATGGTTACTTTCAAAGAATACGTTGAAGGTATGAAGGAAGACCAAAAATATATTTATTACGCTTCTGGTAAGAATAAAGAACAAGTTCTTGCAATGCCTCAAATGGATGTTATTAAGAAGAAGGGTTATGATGTATTAATCTTACCTGATGATGTTGATGAATTCTTGATGAATATCTTAAGAGAATATGACAAGAAAGAATTTAAGTCAGTTAATCAAGGAGATTTAGATTTACTTGATAAAGATGAACAAGATAAGTTAAAAGAATTAGCAGATCAAAAGAAACCTATGTTAGATGCTATTAAGGAAGCACTTAAAGGTGAAGTAAGTGATGTTATTTTATCTAAACGTTTAACTGATTCAGCTGTTTGTCTAGTAAGTAGCGATGGATTAAGTTTTGAAATGGAAAAGGTATTATCTAATATGCCTAATAGTGAAGCGCGTGATGCTAAAGCTAATAAGATATTAGAGATTAATCCTAACCATGAATTGTTTAAGGCTTTAGAGAATGTGTTCATTAATAATCCTAATGAATTAGGAAATTATGCTGATTTGTTATATTCACAAGCGTTGTTAATGGAAGGATTTAGTATTAAGGATCCAGTAGCATTTTCTAATAAGATGTGTGAATTGATGATAAAATCAATTAAATAGATAAATAAAAGCGACCCTGCTCATTATTGAGTTGGGTCGTTTTTTTAACACTCTTCCTTATTTTTAATGTGTTATTATTCTATGAATAATTCTTATATTTTTAATATAAATTTTCCCTAAATCAAATAATAAAATAATTTTTTACATGACTTTTCAAAGTTTATCTCTTTACAATTTACACCTTTTTCGACCGAAAGTTTAAAAGCTTTTACACTTTTTTATTCTTTTCCGTTAATTATCCGTTATTTATTTATGTGTTTATTTGTGTTATAATCTTGGTATATGAGGTGAATAATATGAAAAAGGAATTAATGAGTTTTTATAATGGAGTTAATAGAAAAGGTATTGATGCTATTAAGTGGGATGCAGGAATGATGAGAGTTGGTAAAGCTGATTTAATTCCTCTTTGGGTAGCTGATAGTGATTATGAGACTTGCCCTGAAGTTAAGGAAGCCTTAATCGAAAGAACTAAAAATGGTACTTTTGGTTATACGTATACAAATCCTAATTATTATAAAATAATTGCAAATTGGTTTAAGACTAGACATGGTTTTAATATAAATGAGAATCATATCATCATCACACCTGGTGTTGTTAATGCTCTATATTTTTTAGTTCATTCTTTCACAAAACCTCAAGATAAAGTAGTAATTAATACGCCTGTATATAATCCTTTTTATGAGGTTGTTAAGAATAATGGTAGAGTATTACTAGAAAATAAATTAGTCAGAGTTGAAATTGATGATACATTATTTACTTATAAAATTGATTTTGATGATTTAGAAGAAAAACTAAAAGAAGCTAAAATGTATATTTTATGTAATCCACATAATCCAGTAGGAAGATGCTTTACATATGAAGAATTAGATAGAATAGTATCATTATGTAAAAAATATGACGTTATTTTAGTCAGTGATGAGATTCATTGTGATTTGATAATGGAAGGATTTAAACATTGTTCTGTTGGTAATTTCTTTGATAAATATGAGAATTTAGTTATTTGTACAGCGCCATCAAAAACATTTAATGTGGCTGGACTTAGTAACTCAAATATCATTGTGAATTGTGATGAGCTTTATAGAGTGTTTAAAAAGGTATATGATGACATGGAAATTGAGCTTAATGTTTATGGATATGAGGCATGTAAAGCTGCATATATTAAAGGAGCTTATTGGGTTGATTTACAAAATAGATATTTGACTCTTCAAAGAGAAATTGTATATGAATTTGTGAAGAAACATGGATTTAAAGTAAGTAAATTAGAAGCGACATATTTGATGTGGATTGATATGAGTAAGCTTGGATTGAAGCAAGACGAATTGTTTAAAGGATTAATCGATAATGGAGTATGGGTTAACAAGGGAACAATGTATGATAGTAGTTGTGAAGGTTACATTAGAATTAATGTAGCCTGTGGAAGAAGACAATTACTTGATGGATTAAAGTGTATAGAGAATTTTATTGATAGTTTAAAGTAATAGATTATATTGGTGGTGCTATATGAAAAAATATGATAAAGGAAGACAAAATAATCATTTTAATAACAATAAGATTAGTGAAGCAAAGAAGTATGAAGTCACTTGTACAGGACTAAATGAATTAGGACAAGGTACTTTTAATATAGGTAAGAATGTTTATAGTGTAAGTAATTTACTTCCTAAGGAAAAAGCTATAATAGAAGAAAATGATTATCAAGGAATTAAGAAGTTTAGAGTTATTAAGTTATTAGCACCAAGTAAGAGAAGATGTGAAGTTAAGTGTAAGGCATATAATAAATGTGGGAACTGTCATTTATTACATATGAGTTATGAAGATCAAATTAATTTTAAAAAAGATTATGTGAATAATTGTTTTAAAGATCAAAAGCTTAATGTTCGTGTTGATGAAGTGTGTAAAGCTAGTGTATTTGAAGGTTATAGAAATAAGATGGCTGTTGCCTTTAAATATCAAAATAGGGAATTAGTGTATGGATTTTATGAGGAAGATACACATAGAATCATTAATAATGATTATTGTTATATTCATACAAAAGAACAAAATGAGATTGTGAAAAAAATAGCTAAGATAATGAAGGAATTAAAAATAGTTCCTTATGATGAAGATAAGAGAACAGGTATTATTAGATTTGTTTTAGTTAGGTTTAGTAGATGGAGTGGAGAATATATTGTTACTGTGGTAACAAATGGTAGTGTATTTCCTGGAAGAAGTGAATTTGTAAAGAGATTAAAAAATGAATGCCCTTATGTCAGTACAATAGTACAAAATATAAATACGAGAAAGACATCGATTATTTTAGGTGATGAAGAACAAGTATTATATGGAAAAGGATATATTACAGATGAAATCTGTGGGATAAAATTCAATATTTCTTCAAG
>JAEEJT010000060.1 GCA_016282055.1 Bacilli bacterium | reverse complement strand
CTGAATCTATTAAAGACTATAAAGAAGGTAAAGATAGAGCCGTTAAATTCTTAATGGGTCAAATAATGAAAGAAACTAAGGGTAGTGCTAATCCAGGAGTAGCTAACAAATTATTAGTTGAAATATTGAATCAAAAATAGTATAATTTATTATTGAAGGTGGATAAGATATGAAATGGATTAAAAAGAATAAATTTACATGTTTAACAATAGTTTTATTTGTGTTAATAGCATTAGTTGGATATAAGGCAAAACAAGTATTCTTCCCAGATACTAATAGTGCGATATATGGTGATAGATTGGACAATAAAGTTCCAGTTAAAAAAAGTGTTTATGATGGATTAAAAGCAAAATTAAGTGAGCAAGAATTTGTACAAGAAGTAACAGTTAGAGAAAATGGTAGAACTATAAATATCATAGCTACTGTTAATAACTCAACAAGTATAGATGCTGCTAAAGGATTATCTGGTTTAATTCTTGAACACTTTACTGAAATGCAAAAAGGATATTATGATTTCCAATTGTTTGTTAAAAAGGATGACCCATCTGAGAATAATTTCCCAATAATTGCATACAAACAACATAATAGTTCAGAGTTTTCTTGGAATAAAGATCGTGAAAAAGTTACTGAAGGAGAAGAATAATGAAGAAAAAATTATTAATAATAATTCCTCTAGTTGTTGCTTTACTCGTTTTTATAGGTGTTTATGCTTACTATAATTATCGTGATAGTAAAACAAATTTAACTGTAAGGGATAGAAATTGGATTTCTAATCATTCTTCACAAAAATATGATTTTGAAATAGTTAATAATTATCCAGTATATTCTATGGATGGTACTGGTGTTATTATGGATTTTATTGATGAATTTGAAGTTGATACAGATTTAGAATTTAATAAAATAGCTTATGATAAAACACAAGCAACAACAGGAAAAGGATTAAGAATAAGAGTATTAAATAATGATGCAACATTATCTGATTCAGATTTATTAATATTTGAAGATGGTTATGTATTAGTTAGTAAAGATACACAACATTTTGATAGAATAAGTTCTATTAAAGATAGTACTATTGGTATATTTGAAAGTGATTCTGGAGAAGTAAGTTATTATTTAAAAACAGTTACAGGAGTTACATATAATCAATATAATAATATAGATGATATGGTTAAAGCACTTAATGATGGTAATATTAAATATATGTTATTACCACAAAATATGTATTTAGGGGATATTTTATCAAATGATTTAAACATTAATTACTATTTTACTGAAATGAGCAAAAAGGTTGTTTTAACATTAACAGATGATAATAACGATTTAAACAAAATTGTTAAGAAGTATTTTAGTAAATGGAAAGAAAAATACTATGTAAAAAATTATAATGAAGAGTATTTAAAATACTATATAGCTACAAAGAAAATAAATGATAAAACAAAAGCAGATATGTTATCTAAAACATATGTATATGGTTATGTTAGTAATTTACCATATGAAGAAAAAATAGATGGAAAAGTAGCTGGTATAGCAGGTGAGTATGTATCTAGATTACAAAGACTTACAGGTATTGATATAACATATGAAGAATATTCTGATTATACTAGTTTAGTAGAAGCAATTAATAAAAAAGAAGTTGATTTTTACTTCAACTCGTTTGGCATAGTACCAGAAGATTATAAGGAAACAATATCACCTTTTGTTGAAAAGTATGTTGTATTAAGAAATGGTTCTAATAAAGAAAATGTAACTACATTTGAAGAATTAAAAGGTAAAAATATAAATATGTTAAATAATAATCAATTATTAACATATATACAATCTAATTCAAAGGCTAATATAAATATTGTTAATTCTATTTCTAAATTAAAGAGTAATGATAATTTAATAGTAATTGATTATGAGATATATAATTATTATCGCAATAGTAAGTTTAGTAAATATGAAGTAATATATACTGGTGAAATATCAACAAACTATACATTTGGTATTTTAGCTAGTAATAGTGATATTTATGATTTATTTAATTATGTAATGGGAACTAATTCATATTATAATTATCGTGTTGCAGGATTAAAAAGCTTAGATAGATCATTATTTGATAGAAGTAGTTTTAAAGAAATATATCTAATTATCTTAGGTATAGTATTATTACCAGTATTAATTATCATATTCTTATTATTATTCTTGAAGAATAGAAAGAAGAGAATAGTTGTTAAGAAAGAAGATAGACGTAAATACACAGATATGTTAACATCACTTAAAAATCGTAATTATCTTAACTTAAATATGAAAGTTTGGGAAGAAAGTAAAGTTTATCCACAAACTATAGTAGTTATGGATTTAAATAATATTAAGTATGTTAATGATAATTATGGCCATGAAGCAGGTGATGGATTAATAGTTGCAGCTGCATCTACACTTGTTAATACTCAACTTGAAAATAGTGAGATAATTAGAACAGATGGTAATGAATTCTTAATATACTTAGTTGGTTATACAGAAAAACAAATTGAAACATATTGTAAGAAACTAAAGAAAGAATTAAAAGAATTACCATATGGCTTTGGTGCTGCATTAGGATATAGTAT
>JAEEJT010000059.1 GCA_016282055.1 Bacilli bacterium | reverse complement strand
TTAATCTTACTAATTCTAAACTCATATCCTTCAATATTATTGTTCAAATAATAATCTTTTTCTATATCAGTTCTTATATCCTCTAACTTATAATTATATTTACATAATATACAAGTAAATAAGGTAGCAAGAATAGTAATAAAAATAATAATTGAGGCAAATGATGGTTTTAAAAAAGTTAAAAATGAATTTTTAAATAATACTTTATAATTAAATTTATTATTTTTATTATTATTTTCATTTAATGAACATTTATTTATAATAGTATCACTTTCAATAGTGCCATTTGATAAAGTTATTATCCTATCACCATACTTATTAGCAAGCGCTTTATCATGAGTAACACAAATTACTATCGTGTTTAATGATATCTTTTTTAATAAATCAAATACTTTATATGCATTTTTTTGATCTAGTGCTGAAGTTGGTTCATCACATATAATAACACTTGAGTTTCTAAGCATTGCTCTAGCTATAGTTACTCTTTGTCTCTGACCACCAGAAAGTTTACTTACTTTTCTATTTTTAAAATCAATTAACCCTACAATATTTAATACCTCTAATATTTTATCTTCTTCCGCACAAAATATTGATAGATTTTCATAAACTGTTAAGTTTTCATATAATTTAATATCTTGATTAATAAAAGATATTTGATTTTTTCTAAAATCTTCAATCTCTTTTAAACTAAAGTCTCTTATGTTTTTATCATTAAAGTAATAATCACCACTAAAATCATTATCTAAATAAGATATTATATTAAGCAAAGTGGTTTTGCCAGAACCACTTTTGCCTAATATAAATGTTATACCATTAGATTCAATATTTAATGATAAATCTTTAATTGTATTAGAATTATTTCCCTTATAAATTTTATTTATTTTATTTAATCCAATCATTCTATTTTAATATCTACTTTCACATCATGAATTTTTATTTCGTTTTTAGCAAAGCCACTAACTGAGAACATAATATAGCATTCATTACTTAAACTACTAATTTTACTTATTTCTAATTCTTTTGTATAAGATTTATTTTGTGATCTTCCACCTTGTGTAGCATCTACAGAAGATATATACCAAATCAATCCTTTTTCATTTGATTGTGTATCCATACTTAGACCTAATTGATAATAACAATCCCACTCAACATCATAAGAAAACTTTATTGTTATTTTGATTTTTTTATTAGATATATTAGTTTCACTACATAAAGCATAAAAATCATCAACACCTAATATTTCATTAAAATCTATTATTAACACTGGATTATTTCTATATTGTAAACAATCAACAGTTAATGATTCATTATCGCTTAATTCTTTTAAACTTCCATTTAAATAATATTTCGTTATCTTTTTATCAGTAACATTATCATAAACATGAATTTTTATTGTATCTTGAATCTGACCTTGATATGCAGTTATCACACAATCACCAGCTTTTTTTGCTTTTACATATCCAGTATCATCAACAGTAGCAACATTAGTATTACTTGATGTCCAACGCACAAGTTTATTTTTTGCAGTATCTTCTGGTAATACTGTAGCACTCAATTGATAACCATCATATTTTAATAAATTAATTATCTCATCATCCTCATTTATTCTAATTTCTGTAGTTGTACCAGTATATGTACAATCAACAATAAAATCATTTAAGCTATCTGCTTTATCATAAGATTGGTAATATTCAATAAACTTTTCTTTTAAGGCATTTCTTACCATATTTACTCTTGTATAATAATCATTTTCACAAATAAATAGTTCACCAATAGCATCACCAATACAATACAAATATTCATCTGGTAAAATATTCCAAATTGGTTCTAAATCATTATAATCTAATTGTAAGTTATAAAAATATATATTTCTTTCAATATTATTTAACCAATTATAAAAATTACTCGAGAAATTATCATAATTTGAATAAAATGCAGGCGCTCCATGAGTATTAAAATTCATATTAATAGATAATTCATTTTTATTAATAGAAGTGTCTTTTGTTAAACTTACATTTACTCCTTGTTCACCACCAACAACTCCCATATAAGAAGCCATAATATTATTAGATATTTGAGTTGTGCTTGAAGATAATGATGTTTGTGTATCTGATAATATTGTGTAGTATGCATCCATTGTAACACCACATTTAGCTCTAACTATTAAAAATGATCCATATCTATTAAAGAATTCTTTAGCTTCTAATAAAGGTTTGTTTGTACAATAGTCAGTATTAAATAATTTAAAAAGATCTTCGGAAAAACTATCAGAAATACACTCCCAGTATTGATTTTTCATTAATTCTAATGCGTTAACTAATGATGCTTGCGAATAAACATATTTATAACTAATTTTACCAAAATATCTAAATTGATTATCTTGATATTCATCAACTGAAAAAGATTCTAACGCTGTCTTATCACTAGCAGAAATCATAGTTGTTGGTTCTACACCTTCAATGCCTAAATTTTGATTATATGATTTACTAAGTTTTTTAACATAGTTTTGCATTTTACTTTCAGATATAACTTTAATATCGCTATCATGAACATAATTAACTACAGCATGAGCAGCATAAGAATAAATATCATCACCTTTAGTGTCATATTTAAATAAATTATATTTAGATAATGAATTATAATCTAAAACCCCATCATTTGTAAGATTAACTCCTCT
>JAEEJT010000058.1 GCA_016282055.1 Bacilli bacterium | reverse complement strand
TTAACGTTCCATTTGAACAAGTGTTTGGTGGAAAAGAAGACTCTATCAAAGAAAAATATGACGTATTTAAACGTTTATTCTAATAAAAGGAATTTGAGATGAAAAAAACTTGTTATGTAACTACCCCTATTTATTATGCTAGTGGTAATGTGCACGTTGGTAATAGTTATACAACTGTTGCTTGCGATGCTTTTAATAGATGTCATAAGCTTTTAGGTTATGACACTTTCTATTTAACTGGCATGGATGAACATGGATTAAAAATAGAAGAAGCAGCAAAGAAAAAAGGTATTACTCCTCAGGCTTTAGTTGATGAAGTTGCTAATAATACTAAAAATCTTTGGAAAGAATTAAATATTTCTAATGATTATTTTATTAGAACAACTGATAGTAATCATGTTAAAGTCGTTCAAGATGCTTTTGAAAAGATGCTTAAGAATGGTGATATTTACTTAGGAAGTTACGTTGGTAATTATTGTGTTAGTTGTGAAGCTTATTTTACAAAAACTCAATTGAACGAAGATGGAACTTGTCCTGATTGTGGTAAACCAACAAGACTTGTTGAAGAACCTTGCTATTTCTTAAAGTTAAGTAAGTATAGTGATAGATTACTTAAGTTTATTGAGGATAATCCTGATTTTATTACTCCTGTAAGTAGAAAGAATGAAGTAGTTTCTTTTATTAAATCAGGTCTTGAAGATTTATGTGTATCTAGAACATCTTTTACTTGGGGAATTCCTGTTGTAAGTGATCCTAAACATGTTGTATATGTTTGGATTGATGCTTTATTAAACTATTTAAGTGCTTTAGGATATGATAGCGAGAATGACGCTAACTATAAAAAATATTGGTTAAATGGAGATAAAGTATATCATGTTGTTGGTAAAGATATTTTACGTTTCCATGCTATCTACTGGCCTATTATGTTAATGGCACTTGATATTCCAATTAACTTTAAGTTATATGTTCATGGTTGGTTCTTAATGAAAGATGGTAAGATGAGTAAATCTAAAGGTAATATGATTTACCCAATGGATGTTAAGAATAGATTTGGACTAGATAGCTTACGTTATTATATGTTAAGAGAAATGCCTCTTGGAAATGATGCATTATTTACTTATGATAGATTTATTGATAGATATAATGCTGATCTTGCTAATGATTTAGGTAATTTATTAAGTAGAACAATTTCTATGATTAATAAATACTTTAATGGTAATATTACTAAACCTGATTTCTATAAATATGATTATTCTAAACAAATAATTGATTTATTTAATGATGTTAAAACTAAATCATTAAACTGTTTTGAAAACTTTGAATTTCAAGATGGATTAATTGAGATTTGGAATTTAATAGGTAGATGTAATAAATATATTGATGAAACAACTCCTTGGGTTTTAGCTAAAAATGATAGTCTAAAGAATGAGTTAAATGAAGTTATGTATGTTTTATATGAGGCTTTAAGACTTACTGCTATCTTGATTTCACCAATTATGCCTGATAGTAGTAATACAATTCTTGAAAGTTTAAATGTTAATAATAATGATTTATATAATTCTTTAGTATTTGGTTATTCTAATAATGTTAAAGTTTGTGAAAGCATTAGTCCTTTATTTACTCGTGTTGATAGTAAAAAAGTATTAGAAGAAATCGAAAAAGAAACTAAAAAACCTTTAGTTACAAAAGATGAAGTAACTATTTCTGATTTTGAAAAGTTGGATTTAAGGGTTGGTAAAGTATTAGAGTGTAAGAAATTAGCTGGATCTGATAAACTTCTAGTTTTACAAGTAAAAATAGAAGATGAAGTAAGACAAATAGTATCAGGAATAAGTGCTAGTTATAAACCTAATGAAATGGTTGGTAAGAATGTTTGTGTTATTGCAAACTTAAAGAAAGCAACTATTCGAGGGGTTGAATCTTATGGTATGATTTTGGCTGCAAGTGGTGCTAGAAAAGATAAAGTTGAAGTTTTAGAATTAAAAAATGAAAGCGAGTATTCTAAGATAAAATGAAAAAATTAAAGAAAAAATTAAATGATAACAATAAAAAAATTATTGAAAAAGATCTTAGATTAGTATTAAGTGTTACTTTAGGTACAATTATTTATTGCTTTGCTATCACATTTATCTTGAATGCTGGTATGTTTTGTAGCGGTGGAATAACTGGTATTGGGCAACTTGTATACTATCTAGTTGAAAAGTTTACAGGAACTAAATATGAATATATTCAAAGTTTAGTTATATTTGGCCTAAATATTCCGCTTTTTATAATTGCTTGGAAAGGTGTTAGTAAAAGATTCGTTCTTGTAAGTTTGTTAAGTGTTGTTTTACAAACTGCCTTACTTGCATTATTTGGATTTATTAAAAATACTTATGGATTTAATCCGTTCTCATATTTTTCTAATCAAAACGATGTTGGTAGTATGTTAACTCTAGCAATTCTTGGTGGATTAATTACAGGTGTTGGTAGTGGATTATGTTTAAGATTTGGTGGAAGTAGTGGTGGACTTGATGTATTAAGTCAATACTTATCATTAAATAAACATATTTCTTTTGCTAGATTCAGTTTAATTATTAACTTATGTATAATTTCTGTTAGTGCTATTACTCTTAATTTACAAACAGCTGTTTATACAGCTATTAGATTAATTATTGATATAATGGTTCTTGATAAGATTCATACTATCTATAATTATTCTAAGATTACAATTGTTACTACTTGTAAGGATGAAATTAAATCTGCTCTTTTAAATAAATATATTCATGGTATAACAGTATATGATGCTCATGGTGGTTATACAAATGAAATAAGATACGTTTTAGAATCAGTTGTATGGAGTTTTGAAGTACAAGATTATATTAATATTGCTAAATCAATTGATCCAAATTGTTTTATTTCAACAATTGGTGTAAAACGTGTTGATGGTAAATTTAAAATAAATGTAATTGCATAAAATTATTTATTTAAAATTAAAAAAATCTTGACTTTTATTTGTATTTAGTGTAATATATATAAGGTACATTTTTTATTAAACCCACAATAAAAAAAGCCCTTCTAAAGTTTCACTTTATCCACAATAAAGTTGAAATAAAAAATTTTGGAGGATAAAAAATTATGAAAACTACTTATATGGCAAATGCCAACACTGTTCAACACAACTGGTATGTAATTGATGCCACTGATGTTGTATTAGGACGTTTAGCTACTGAAGTTGCTACAATGTTAAGAGGAAAGAATAAACCTACATTCACTCCTCATGTTGATTGTGGTGATTATGTAATCGTTGTAAACGCAGAAAAAGTTAAATTAACTGGAAAGAAATTAGAAGATAAGATGTATTATCATGCATCTGGATTCCCTGGTGGATTAAAGAGCAGAAATGCTGAAACTATGTTAGAATTACAACCTCAAAAAGTTATTGAAAAAGCTGTTAGAGGTATGTTACCAAAAGGTTCATTAGGAGAAGATATGTATAGAAAACTATTTGTTTATGCAGGTAGTGAACATCCACATCAAGCTCAAAAACCAGTTAGTTATACTGTAGGAAAATAGGAGGATAGAATATGGCACAAGTTCAATATTATGGTACTGGTAGACGTAAAAGCTCTATTGCTAGAGTTCGTTTAGTTCCAGGTATAGGTAAAATTACAATTAATGAACGTACTTTCGCTGAATATATTCCTTCAGCAGCAGTTAGACTTGATGTTTTACAACCATTAGAATTAACTAATACTGTTACATCTTATGATGTATTAGTAAATGTTATCGGTGGTGGAATTGTTGGTCAAGCAGGTGCAATCCGTCATGGTATCAGCCGTGCTTTACTTGAAGTAAATCAAGATTATAGAGCAGTTCTTAAAAAAGCAGGAATGCTTACTCGTGACCCACGTTGTAAAGAACGTAAGAAATATGGTCTTAAGAAAGCTCGTCGTGCACCACAATTCTCAAAACGTTAGTTTTAGTAAGTTTTGTATTGCATATAAGGAATTCAGTAATGAATTCCTTTTTGTTTTAATGGGCTAGTTTTTGGATTCGATTGGCTACTTTTGTATTTATAAGCATACCGATGTCATGATCGTTAAAACATCTAGGTTTTTAAATAAACGCAAACAATAATCAAAATTTTGCATTCGCTGCTTAATTGAATGCCCACTTTAGATTGCTATCCTATAGGGTAATCTAAAAGTGGATAGTTACTATAGGTTGTACATTATATTTGCTTCGATATAATATATGAAATTTAGAAGATAGGTATTATTACATTGTTCATTTCAAAATAATATACGAACTAAAGATAATGGAATAAGTATGTAGAAAGTAAATATGATTTTAGTTAAGACCGGAGTTCGACTCTCCGCTAGTCCACCAATGTTTAAAAATATAGTGATACTATAAAAAGTATCACTTTTTTTGTTTGTAAGTCACACCTTGTTAATTTAGATTTTCATTATATTTATATACTATAATCAACTTATTCCGTCGAATATAATCGACAAAAACATAATATTATTGTAGAATATAATCGACAAGTAGTGTAATAAATATAAGATTTTTCCAACCTTTTTTATACTTTTGCAACTATTTATCGAAAGAGGTAAGATTATGAACAATGAAGAGTTAAAAGAAAAAGTAGTTGATTACGCTAGTAAAGTATTTTTCTATTGTGTTAAAAGATGTAATAATAGAATGGATGCTGAAGATTTATCTCAAATAATTCTTTTAGAAATAATTCAAAATATCAATAAAGGTGCACGTATTGATAATTTGGATTATTATGTTTGGGGTGTTTGTAAAAATCAATATAATATGTATTTAAGAAAAACTATTAAAGATAGAAAAAGTATTGAATATTTAAATAATATTGATGATGATTCTAAAACTACTTTTGATGAAATGCTTGAAGATGAGAGAATTAAAAAATTAAATCAAGGAATAAAACTATTAAGTAAAGATTACGCTGAAATTCTTTATGCATATTACGTAGAAGATAAGACTTTAAAGTTCATAGCTTGTGAATTAAATATGCCTCTTGGAACAGTTAAATGGAAATTAGCTGAAATTAGAAAAAAGTTAAAGGAGTATTTAGATATGGAAAAACTAAATGGAAAGAAAGCTTATGTACCTAAAAGCTTTTGTTCTGTTCAATCATTTAGTGGTAAGATGAGTTTTGATGCTCATGATTATGTTGATTCACTATTGATTAAAAACTTATTATATCATTCATATGGAACAGAGTGTAGTATTGAAGATTTTTCAATTGAACTTGGAATTTCTAGACCTTATATTGAAGAATATGTTAATAAACTAGTTGATAAAGACTGCTTATTAAAACTTGATAATGGTAAATATTTATCTAATATTGCTTTCATTAATAAAAAAGAAAGAAGAGAAATTCTTGATTATGTAAGAGATAATATAGATAATTATTATAATTTATTAAAGAATTTCTGTTTAAATAATTTAGATTATTATAAGTCATTATTTTTAGATAATAATATAAAAGATGAGTATTTATTATGGAGTTTATTATTTATTGTAATGATTAACGTTGAATTAAAGTTTGCTAAAGAATTTACTTTAAGAAAAGATGGAAATAATTGGGATTTAATGCTTCTTGAAGATGTTGATAAATTATATCCTGATGAATTCTTTATTTCATTTAATGGTAACGGTAATGATAATTTTGGTATTATAGCATTTCCAGCTAATATTGGGAAAGAAGATGGAAAAGTATCTAATGTAATTAATTATAATAAATCATTAAATGGTAAAGAGGATGTGAATTTATTAAATGAAATAATTAATTTAAATAAAAAGTATAGTGATTTTATTGGAAAAGAAAAGGAAAAAATTAATTCATATATTGATAATGGATATGTTGATCTAGTTGGTGATGAGGTTAAAGTAAATATTCCAATTATTAAATGGGATAAATATAAAGAATTAAGAAGTAAAGTACTTAATGATAAAGAATTAATTAATGCTTATAGTGAATTATATAATGGTGTTTCAGATAGAGTAAAAGATTTAATTCCTAGTTATTTAGTTAATCAAACATCTTTTATTATTCAATCAGTAGTACTTGATAGATCTTTAATTATATCAAAAGCTTTTAATGAAGGTATAATTAAAGATGATAAAACAAGAAAACATTTCATTTATAATGGTATAATCTATAAATAAAATTAATAAGACATTTTGTTTTAATTAACAAAATGTCTTTTTTACTATAAATAGAAAATCAACGATTAGTTGTATCGTTGTACACTATTTGTATATTCCATTTATATAAATTTATTGATACAATAATACTGTACATGTACATATAACGAAAGGATTTCTTATGAATAATGTGATTGGAGAGAATATAAAATTATTAAGAGTTAAACAAAACTTAACTCAAGAAAAACTTGGTGAGTATATCGGAGTTAGTTCACAAGCCATTTCAAAATGGGAGAAAGGATTAGGATATCCTGATATT
>JAEEJT010000057.1 GCA_016282055.1 Bacilli bacterium | reverse complement strand
TTTTCACTATAATAAACTCTTGTAATATCAAGGCAACTATTATTACCTAAAATATCCTTTTTATTATATGAAATGTTATCAGATACAAAATAATTAAATTCAATAATAGAACAATTAATACTATCTTTAATATTAAGTTCATATGTACATGAACTATCAATCTTGTTAAAAACAGTAATAAAACTATTATCTTTTATATCATCTAACTTAATATTACCACTTTCATATTTTCCATTATGTAAAATTACATAATCTTTATCAATTAAATCAAGAAAGTTAATCATTTTATTTCCTCTTGATTAATAGCTTTTTTAACACCACAATGACCTAAAACAGTTCTTGCTTTTGTTGGAATATCATCAACGATACCAAGTTCTTCTTTAATCCAGTCATAACCTTCATTATCAATCTTAGTAATTAATTCTTTTCCACCAGTTTTAACTATCTTACCATTAACCATAATATGAACATAATCACAATTAATATAATCAAGTAATCTTTGGTAATGTGTAATAACGATAGCTCCGAAATCATCGCCTCTCATATTATTAACATTCTCACCAACGATTCTTAAAGCATCAACGTCTAAACCAGAATCAATTTCATCTAAAATAGCAAAATTAGGTTTTAACATCTTCATTTGTAAAATCTCATTACGTTTCTTTTCACCACCACTAAATCCTTCATTAAGATATCTATGTGGTAAATCACTTCTCATTTTAAGATCACTTACAGCTTTATCTAAATCTTTAATAAACTTAAATAATTTAACATGCTCTCCTTCAGGTAAACGAGCTTGTACACAAGATTTAATAAAATCAGAATTACTAACTCCACTAATTTCATTAGGATATTGCATAGCAAGGAAGATACCATTTCTACTTCTTTCATCAACTGTATCATTTAGAATACTTATGCCATCAAGTAACATATCTCCACTTGTTACATTGTATTTATAATGACCCATAATAGTTCCAGCAAGAGTACTCTTACCAGTACCATTAGGACCCATAATAGCATGAATCTCTCCTGTCTTAACAGTTAAATTCAAACCTTTTAATATTTCTTTTGTTGAAGAATTTTCATCATCAACAACTTCTACATGTAAATCTTTAATATCTAATACTCTTTGCATAATTATCTCCTATTCATTATGACTATTATAATACTCAACCAAATCGTCAAATGAATCACCAATTTCATTAACGATTGCATCTTTATCATTACCAAAACTATCAAGAATCATTCTAATAGTTTCACTAGTTAAATCGTCAAGGTTCTTTTTTGTAACAGTTAAAGGTTTTAAAGCAATTTGCCATTCTTTATTAGCTTTATTAAACTTTCTTTTAATTATCATATAAATAATAATAGAAGAAATAACTAATAAAACACTTGATCCAAAGAAAATATAAATTTGAGATTCTTCTTTATTAGATCTTAATAAATACCAAAAACCAAACATAAATAATACAATAAAACTAATTAACATATAATATGATGCATAAAACAAATTCTTTTTCTTTTTAGCAATAATAGGCCAAAAAGCATAATTAACTTTATTTAAATCATCACTATAAGTCTCTTTTAATTTAATTACTTTGTTAATATTATTTCTAATTTCAACCATTAAATATATTCTCCTTAACCAATATATTATACCATATTCTCTTTTAATATTCAATCATAAAAAAGTTGCTAAGAAACTATTTCCTATACAAATAAATATATTTTGTTTAGTTAAAAAAGATTGAGTAAAAAACTCAATCTATTTAATCTATTTTATTATATCAATTATTTCTAGTAAATCTTTAATAACATATTTTGGATTTATACCAGTATAATCAATGCCTTTTATATTATAGAAACACGAATCAATGCCATAATCTATAGCACCTTTTATATCAGCAGACAAACTATCCCCAACAAGTAAGCATTCTTCTTTTTTAATATCAATGTGATTAAATACATAATCAAAGAATTCCTTATATGGTTTTTGATATCCAATTTGTTCTGATATAAAATAATCATTAAAATAATCTTTTATTAATGAATTATTAATTCTTTTAAGTTGTGTATTTGTTACTCCATTAGTTACAGAATATATCTTAACATACTTACTAACTTCTTTTATCATCTCTAAACAATTTGGCATAAGATCACTATTATTACTTAAACAACTTAAATAATAGACATTAATATCACTACTTATTTTACAAAGTTCTTCTTTATTATTAATACTAAAATAATCAAATAACTTTTCAAATCTTTTCTTTAATAACTCTGGTTTAGTTATTAAACCTTTTTCATATTCATGCCATAAATCAAGATTAATCTTTTTAAACATTTTACATACTTCACTACTATCATTAATATTAAAATGTTTAAGTGTTTCATGAATAGCATAATCTTCAGCATTATCAAAATTAAATAATGTATTATCAATATCAAATAAAATAGCTTTATACATTATTTAACTAGTTCTCCTTTTAAATGCCAACTATAAGCTTTTGTTATTTTAACATTAACAAGTTTTCCTATTAATGATTTATCACCACTAAAGTTAACTACTTTTTCATGTTTAGTATAACCTGTTAATATATTACTATCTTTTTCAGATACACCATCAACTAATACTTCAACGATTTCATTTTCAAATCTCTTGTTTCCTCTTAAGAAACCTTCATTAATTAAATCATTTAACTTAAGTAATCTTTCTTTTTTAACATCATCACTTATAGAATCTTCCATTCTAGCAGCTGGAGTTCCTTCACGTTTAGAATAAATAAATGTATAAGCACCTTCAAAATTACATTTCTTACATAATTCTAGAGTTTCATTAAAGTCTTCATCTGTTTCATTTGGAAAACCTACAATTATATCAGTAGTAATAGAAATACCAGGAACATACTCATTAAGTAATCTAACCTTTTCTATATATTCTTCTTTGGTATATTTTCTATTCATTCTCTTTAATACATCATTACTTCCAGATTGACTTGGCAAATGTAAATGAGGCATAATATTAGGATATTTTCCCATTACTTTAATAGTATCAAGATCTAAATCTCTTGGATGACTTGTTGTATAACGAATTCTTTGAATTCCAGTTTTAGCAAGATCTTCAAGTAAATTACTAAACTTATAGTTAATATCATTAAAATCTTTACCATAGGCATTAACATTTTGTCCAAGTAAAGTAACTTCAATATATCCATCATTATATAAACCTTTTACTTCACTTATGATATCTTCTGGGCGTCTACTTCTTTCTTTACCTCTTGTATATGGAACTATACAATAAGTACAAAACTCATCACACCCATACATTATATCAACCCAAGCTTTTCTATTAGATTCTCTTCTTACAGGAACATCTTCAACAATATCACCTTCATAAGATAATACTTCACAAACTCTTTTCTTAGTCATCATACATTCATATAAATATTCACCTAACATATGAATATTATGTGTACCCATAATAATATCTACTTGAGGATATTTATTACATATCTCATTAACTACTTTTTCTTCTTGGCTCATGCATCCACATAAAACCATAATAACATCATTTTTTTCTTTTAAACTTTTAATACGACCAAGTTCACCAAAAACTCTATTCTCAGCATTTTCTCTAATGCAACATGTATTGAATATAATAACATTACTTAATTCATCATTATCAGTTCTTGTATAACCTAAATCCTCTAAGATACCACTCATCTTCTCACTATCAGCAAGATT
>JAEEJT010000056.1 GCA_016282055.1 Bacilli bacterium | reverse complement strand
TTATGAATATAGTCTAACTACATATTCTTATGTATTTAGTGATTCTAATAAAACCCTTATATTATATACAATAGAAAATACTAGAGCCAAAAAGATAACATATATAAATGATGGTAGAGATGTAAAAAATGAAGATGATATATCTCAAACATATGTCAAATATAATAATGAAGTTTCGTATAATGATAATAATACATTAGCACAATATGTAAATGATAATATTAAAAAAACTTACATATATGATGAAATGGATAATTTAACTAGTATTGTTACTTATAAAGATGGTGGAATACATATAACAAAAGTGACAGAAATTAAATATGAATATGATAACAATAAGAATGTTACTAAGAAGACTAAGTATTATAATGATGAAATAGTTGAAGAAATAAATTATGAATATGATTTTTATGGTAATGTAACTAAATGTTATACAAGTGATAATTCATATGAGTTTGAGTATAATATTGATAATACTATTAAGAATGTCTATTGTGGTGAAGATAGAAAAGCTATCTCTTATGTATATAATAAGGATAAATATGATGCTAGTGTTACTAATTATTATGGTCAAAAAATAAGTTTCAAGTATATTGATAATTGTATGCAAATATATTTCGATGATGTATTAAAATTAGAATATTTCTTTGATGAAAATGATAATATAATAATGAAAATTGATCATAAAAGTTATGCAACTCCTGCAACTTATGTTTATAAATATGATAAAAATAATAATTTGATTAGTGCAAAAGGAAAAGGCGTTCATGCTGAATATGAATATAATTCTAATGGACAAATTACTAAAGCTGATAATAACTATTATGAGACAACTTATGATTATACTGATGGAGTTAGTAGTGATATAACTTGTAGAGATAATAAATTTTCTAGGAGTACAAAAGTATTAAATGCTATTACAAATATTGAATCATACTTTAATAATACTAAGATAATAAGTTTTGAAGAGCGTTTCACAGAAAAAAATTCAACTATTTATCTTTATAATAACGTTCAAAAAGTCACTTATTACGTATATAGTAAAGATTATCATGAACCAACAGTTGATGAATTAAAAACTAATAAAGAATATCATCTTTACAATGAGATTATTTATTGTTATAATTATGATGTTAATGGAAATATTACTAAGATTGAATCAACAGTAAATGACCATTATTGTATTAAAGATTTTTGGGGTAATGTTACAAGTGAAAGTAGAAATGTATTTCATAACTGTCAAAATTTCACTTATAATTACGATGAATTAATAAGTGATAACTTATTAATTGAGTCTGGTAATTATAATCTAAATAAGGAACATGATTTTAATAATTCATTAGAGCATAAAATAGAGACTATATTTAATTACAACCAATTGAGTAAGGCTATTTATAATAACATTACTACATTATATAGTTATAATGTTGATGGATATAGAACAAGTAAAACTATCTTAAATAGTAATTATGATAATGAAAATAATGGATATAGAGCATCATATTGCTATGAATATGATAATGGTTTATTGGTTTATGAAAGTTACAAAAATTATTATCAAAGAAGAGCAATACAAACTGGCGCTTATAATATTACATATATTTATGATAGTGATGAGTTAATTGGATTTGTATATAAAGATTATGATGTAGAAAAATCATATTATTATGTTAAAGATTTGACTGGTAGAATTGATTATATTATAAATGAAGATGGAGAAATAGTGTGTAAATATGTATATGATGGATTTGGAAAAGTAGAAAAGATTATTTCAAATGATACATATGCAAGTTATAACCATATGCTATATAAAGGATACTATTATGATAGTGAGATGGGATTATATTATTGTAACAGTAGATATTATGATCCTGAAACTAGAACATGGTTAACAATGGATGAAATAAATTATCTTGATATAACATCATCTATTGGAATGAATTTATATGCATATTGTAATAATAATCCTGTAATGTATAGTGATCCAGATGGGAATATGCCTAAATGGTTAGCTTGGTCTATTTCAATATTTGAGATTGCTGTTGGAACAGTTTTAGTTGTAACAGGTTTTGGAACGGTTTTTGGTGCAGCCTTGATAGGTGCTGGGGTGTGTTCAATAATTGGTGGATATGTCGCTGAGTACAATGGTTATTCTTTTGAAGATGGTTATTTATTTGGGACTGGTGTAGGAGCTATAGCTGGAGCGGCAATTGCATGCCTTATACCAATACTTGTAGAATTATCAACAACTACATTTTCTTTTTCTCTACCTGGTTTAGGATTTTTTGGTTCTGGTAGTGCTTTATCTTATGGTATTGGTGTAACTGCAACTATAACAATTAGTGGTGCCCAAATCCTTACTGGTGTTGGTGTTATTGCAACTGGTGCCGCTATAACAATGTTGTCTAAAGGATTTGGTCCTAGAATGGGTCATAATCAATTTGAAAATAAACAATTTGATAGTTTATGCAAAAAGTATCATTTAACCAAAGATCAAGCAAGGATGTTACATGATTATATTTCAGGACAAAATTATAGTTATCACGAAATAGAAGAAATAATAAAATGGTTATTTAATAAATAAGTGGTATTTAATATGGACATAAGGAATTTTTTAAAAAAATCGATAATATATGATATGACTTATAAAAGAGGCTATTATATAATGCCAGCAAGATTTGAAGTTTATATATTAAATGATTCAGGAAAGTATGTTATCGAATGTGAAACAAACTTCAGAGTAGTTATGAATAATAAGAATATTTTATGTTTTAATGATATTTATCTTAAAAACGATTATAATGAATTTACAGATGAAGAATTTCAAAGTCAAAAAGATATTGAATTATCTCTTTTATATAAAAATCTTATGAATATAAAAGATTTAATTGTAAATACTAAAATAACAGATTGTAAAATATCTTTATGTAATGATATAGAATTAATAACATCAAATAATTTGATAATTCAATTTATAAATGATGTACATGGAAATCTTTGTTCTAGTTTTAGAATATTATCACTAGAAAATAAAAGAAATGTTAATGTTAGTAATGAAAAAGTATTTTCTTTACCTGAAACAGTTTATGAGATTAAAAATGATAATTAATTATTTTAATTAATTAGAATTATCTAAATAAAAATGATTGTAATTCCAGGATTTATTACAATAAAAACTATTATAGTTTAAGTATAGGATTTGAATAGTTAATTAGAGAAGTATTTGATTAAAATGTGATTGTAATGAATTTAATGCATTAATTGATAAATAAAAAAATATAACTACTAAAATTATATTAAATAGTAAGATGGAGGATTTAAGATGAATTATAAGTTTCAGAATGTATTGATGATAAGATTTCTAATTGTTTTGTTATTTGTTTTTATGTTATTTGGTTGTAATAAAAAAGTCTATAAATTGGGGTTTAATTATAGCTATAATGAAATTAGTGAAATAAAAATTATAGAGTATACTGGTTATAATGTCTATAATGATATTTGTGATGTTGACTTATCTTTAAAAGAGAATGTTTATAATGATGTTACTAATTTAAAATTTAATAAATATATAGGTAGTTTATCGTCTCCTAGGGGAAAGTGCATAAAAATTGTATTTGAAAATGGTGAATATGATATTATATCTCGTAAAGAGCCAAAACATTGTAAATATGATGGTGAAGAAATTGTTGCTTATAATTCTTGGTTAGTATGTGATCGTAATGAATTTAATGCATTAATTGATAAATATATGAGTAATTAATAAGGTTGATTTTTAAGTATATTAAGTCATATAAGATATAGTCTTATATGACTTTTTTATTAATATGAAAGGAATTATAAAATATTGATATTTAGGCATAATTATGTTATAATATGTTGTTAAAATAGGAGTGAATTTATGAGTAAAATTAAGTTTTGTGCATTAGGTGGACTTGGTGAAACTGGTAAGAATTTATATGTTGTTGATGTTGATGATAAGATATTTATTCTTGATTGTGGATTAAAATTCCCTAGTGTGGATTTATATGGAATTGATACTGTTATTCCTGATATATCATATTTAGTAAATAATAGTGATAAAATTCAAGGTGTTTTCTTATCACATGCTCATGAAGAACACTGTGGAGCTATAGTTGAGGTTTTGAAGGTACTTCAAGTTCCAGTCTTTGGATCTCATTTTACAATATCAATTGTTGAGAATTATATAGAAGAAGCTAATCTTAACGTTAAAGATTTTAAATTATATCGCATTAATGATGATAAAGTATTAACATTTGGTGATGTTAGTATTTCATTCTTCTATACAACTCATTCTGTTCCAGAAAGTTTTGGTATTTCTATTAATACTGTTGATGGATCAATAGTATATGCTCCTGATTTTACTTTGACTTCAACAAAAGATGTTAATTATCAAACATCTTATAATAAAATTAGTGAATTATCTAAAAATAAAGTTTTGATGCTTGCTAGTGAAAGTATTGGTACTACTAGTGTAGATAGAGTTAATAGTGATTTCATTTTAAATCATACAGTAAATGATATTCTTACTAATTCTAAAAGAGTTATCTTTGCGATGTTTAGTTATGATTTAAATAGAATTCAAAAGGTTATTGATTTATGTGTTAGCCATGGAAAGAAGATTGCTATTCTTGGTAGAAAGACACAAAAGATTGTTAATGTTGCAATGAATACTGATTATCTAAAGATTCCTAATGAAAATTTAGTAAATTTAAGATTTATTGATGATAAGAATGATAATAATGATCCTGATTTAGCTGTTATTATTACTGGTAACAGACATGAACCATATTTTATGTTACAACGTATGATAACAAATCAAGATAGATTAATAGTTATTAATGAAGAAGATAATGTTGTTATTATATCTCCTCCAGTAATTGGAACTGAAAAGATAGCTACACGTGCTAAAGATCAGTTAAATACTACAGGATGTAAAGTATATTCACTTGGTAAAGATCAACTAAAAGCTAATCATGCCGACAGTGAAGATTTAAAGATGATTTATCAAATGTTAAAACCAATCTATATTTGCCCTATTATTGGAGAATATAGACATCAATATATTCAAAAGAATATTGCGTTAGATGCTGGTTATGATGAAAATAATATAATTTTACTTGAAAATGGTGAAGAGATTACATTTATAGATGGTGAATTACAACAATATAGAAATAAAATATCAGTTGGTGATGTTTTAGTTGATGGCAGCATTGTTGGTGATATAAATGAAGTTGTGTTAAAAGATAGAGAATGTTTATCACAAGAAGGTGCGGTTTTAATCGTTTGTGATATTAATTCTAATTATCATCGTTTGGTTAGTGGACCTAAGATGATCTGTCGTGGATTTATTAGTGTTAATAATCAAAGAGAGATTGAAGATGATATAAAAGTTCTAGCAACAGATATTATTGAAAAAGAACTTAAACAATCAACAATTGATTGGACACAACTTAAAAATGCATTAAGAGATGGAATAAGTTATGAGATTAAATCACTAATTAACAAAGAACCTATTGTTATTCCAGTGATTATTGATATAAATGGAGAGAATTTATGAGATATATGAAAAGTTATGAAATAAGACAAATGTGGCTTGATTTCTTTAAATCTAAAGGACATGAAGTAGTACCTAGTGCTTCACTTGTACCAAATAATGATCCAAGTCTTTTATGGATAAATGCTGGTGTTACGCCACTTAAGAAATATTTTGATGGAACTGAAGTTCCTCAAAATAGAAGATTAACTAATGCTCAAAAAGCCATTAGAACAAATGATATTGATAATGTAGGTAAAACAGCAAGACATCATACATTCTTTGAAATGTTAGGTAATTTCTCTATTGGTGATTATTTTAGAGCTGAAGTATTGCCTTGGGCCGTTGAATTATTAACTAGTAAAGAATGGTTTGATATTCCTATGGAAAAATTATACTTTACTGTTTATACTGATGATAATGAATCTATTAAATTATGGAATAGTTTAGGTGTTCCTATGGATCATATAATTAAACTTGAAGATAATTTCTGGGAAATTGGTGAAGGACCTTGTGGACCTGATACAGAGATTTTCTTTGATAGAGGAGAAAAATACGATCCAAAACATCTTGGTATTAAGTTATTAAAAGAAGATATTGAAAATGATAGATACATTGAAATTTGGAATATTGTATTTTCTCAATTTAACTCTAAAATCGGAGTAAAGAGAAGTGAATATAAAGAGTTACCAAGTAAAAATATTGATACTGGTGCTGGACTTGAAAGATTATGTTGCATAATGCAAGATGCTGAAACTAATTATGAGACTGATTTATTTTTACCTATAATTAATAAAGTTGAAGAAATTACTAATGTTAAATATACTGGTCAAATTGCTTTTAAAGTTATTGCTGATCACTTAAGAAGCGTTACATTTGCTGTATCTGATGGAGCAATGCTTTCTAATGAAGGTAGAGGATATGTATTACGTAGAATTTTACGTAGAGCATGTCGTTATGGAAAGAGTCTTGGTATGAAAGAAGCTTTCTTATATAAATTAGTTGATGTTGTTTGTGATAATATGAAACAATTCTATCCATATCTTTTAGATACTAAAGAAATGGTAAAAGAAGTTATTAAACAAGAAGAAAAGAAATTCCTTTTAACACTTGAAAATGGTGAAAAGAAATTATCTGATTATATTAAGAATAGTAAAAATAAAGTTGTTGATGGTAAGTTTGCTTTCAAATTATATGATACATTTGGATTCCCAATTGAATTAACAACAGAAATAGCTAATGAAAGTGGATTTGAAGTTGATTTAGATGAATTCAAATCTAATCTTGAAAAACAAAAAGAATTAGCTAGAAATAGTAGAAGTGATGAACAATCATTTAATAGTCAAAATGAAGATATGCTTAACTTTAATGAAGAAAGTATTTTCGTCGGTTATGATACATTAGAAACTACTTCTACAATTAATGGTATTTTTAAAGATGGTTCTTTAAGTTCTTGTGCAACTGGAGAAGTTATTTTATGTTTTGATAAAACTCCATTCTATGCGACAATGGGTGGTCAAGTTGGTGATAAAGGATTAGTTACTATTAACAATAAGAGTTATGAAGTAAAAGATTCTATTAAATTACCTAATGGAGAACAAGCAATTGTTGTTAATCTTGATTGTGAAGTTAAGATTGGTGATAAAGTTAAATTAAGCGTTGATAAGTTATCAAGAAGTCAAACTGAAGCTAATCACTCTGGTACTCATATTTTAAATGAAGCATTAAGATGTGTTTTAGGAAAACATGTTTGTCAACAAGGTTCATTTGTTAATGATAAATTATTAAGATTTGATTTTAATAATTTCTATTTACCATCAAATGAAGAATTAATTAAGATTGAAAAGATTTGTAATAATGAAATAAGTAAAAATATTGATTCAAATATTGTTGAAATGCCTATTAATGAAGCTAAAAAACTTGGTGTTCAAGCAATGTTTGGTGAAAAATATGGTGATGTAGTTAGAGTTGTTACTATTGGTTTTTCTAAAGAACTTTGTGGTGGTACTCATGTTAAGAATACTAAACAAATCAATAAACTTGCAATCTTAAGTTGTGAAAGTAAAGGATCAGGTATTTTTAGAGTTGTTGCTGTAACTGGTAATGATTGTTTAGATAAAGTAATTAGTGAACTTAAACCTGTTTTAGATGAAATTAATGAAGTTAAATCTAAGATTAATGAGACTTTAAAACTTGCTAAAGAGAATGATATTACAATTGATGTTAAAGAAATTAATGAATCAGAAGTATTTAGTTCATATGAATCTATTGTTAATAAGAAGAATGAATTAGTATTATATAAAGATTTATTAAAAGAAGTTAATAAGCAATTTAATAAATTAAATAAAGAAAAATCAATTATTTCAACTGATGACTATATTAAAAATGTAAAAGTTATAAATAACACAAATGTATTGATTTGTAAAACATTTGATTTAGATTCTGAATTATTAAAAGATTTAGTTGATAGATTATCTGATGTATTAGATAATAGTGTTGTTTTCTTTGCTAATGTAAGTAATGGTAAGATTTTATTTGTTAGCAAGAGTAAAGTTAAGAGTGTAAACTGTGGAAGTTTAGTTAAACTTGCAGCTACTATCACTCTAGGTGGTGGTGGAGGTAGACCTGATTTTGCTCAAGCTGGCGGTAAAGATGTTAGTAAAGTAGATGATGCTATCAATGAAGTTACTAATCTTATAGAAAAGAGTCTATAATGAAAGTTATCGGTTTAGACTTAGGTAATAGAACTGTTGGAATTGCAATTTCAGATTATTTAGGAATAATAGCTAATCCTATTGGTACTTTTAGATTTGATGATTGTGATTTAGATACAGCTTTAGAGTTAGTTGTTAAAACAATTAAAGAAAATAAAGTTGAAAAGATTGTTTTAGGTTTACCTAAAAATATGAATGGTACTATTGGACCACAAGCTGAATATTGCTTAAAATTTAAAGATATGCTTGAAAAAGCGACAAATTTGGAAGTAGTGATGATTGATGAACGATTGACATCTAAGCAAGCAGATGTTATAATGTTACAAAGTGATATGAGTAGAAAGAAAAGAAAACAAAATGTTGACAAACTTGCTGCAACAATAATATTACAAACATATTTAGATGGGAGACATTAAAATGGCTGAATTAAAAGAAAATCAATTAATATTCGAAGATGAAAATGGTAATGAAATACTATGTGATATTTTATTTACTTATGATTCTGAAGAATTCAAAAAGAGTTATGTATTCTTTTCACCAGTAGGAAGTGCTGATGAAGATGGAAAAGTAGAAGTAGGATGTGCTTCATATATTCCAACTGAAAATGGAATGGGTGAATTAAATCACGTAGAAACAGAAGAAGAATGGGATATGTTATCAGAAGTATTTGATGCTTTTGCTAGTGAACAAGAATGCGGTTGTGATTGCGATTGTTGTGATGGCGATTGTGATTGCGAAGGTGATTGCGAAGGTGAACATGATCACTGTGGATGCTGTCATCACCATGAATAATTAAAAAATAAGGGCTACTTGTTCGAAATTTTATAGAAAACAAGATAAAAAGACAAAATTAGTGTCACAAATCAAAAATTATATTGAATTTGTGACACTTTTTTGCTATAATGATGTCGTATTATAATGATGGAGGAATTTTGAATTATGGAAATAATTAGAGAAAGATATTTATCAGAAATAAGAAAATTTTATGATTCAAATTTAATAAAAGTATTGACAGGTGTAAGGAGATGTGGAAAATCAATAATTCTTAAACAAATTGAAAATGAATTGTTGTTCAAAAAATTAATATACCATGATCACATAATTTCAATCAATCTTGAAGATGTAAAATATGATAAATTGAAAACATATGTAAAATTAAATGCATATATTCTTAAACAAATAAAAGATAAACAAAAATATTATATTCTATTAGATGAAATTCAACACATAAGACAATTTGAAAAGCTATTATCTTCACTAAAAGCTACTCAAAATGTATCTATCTTTGTTACGGGATCTAATTCAAAACTTTTATCAGGAAGGCTAGCATCTTTGCTTGTAGGCAGATGCAAAGAATTTAAAATAATGCCCTTTGCATATTCTGAATATTTAGAGTATTATGAAAAGAATAATAACGAAAAACAAAACATATCATTGAAGAATTATATAAAATTCGGTGGTATGCCTCAAAGATTAGAATATGTTGAAGAAAAAGATATAGTTTCTTATTTGAAATCTATATATGATGGAATAGTTAATAAAGATATCTGTAATTCTAAATCTCATATAAATAAAGAAACATTTAATATAATTGCAAAATATATTATTGTTAATTGTTCCAAAGAATTTTCAGCTCAGAATGTAGTAGAATATTTCAATAAATATAATAATGCAAATTTAGATAGAAAAGTAGTTTATAGATATTTAGAAAAATTAGAAGAAGCATGTTTAATATCTAGAGTTCATAGATATGATATTGCCTCTAAAAGAAATTTAAAGTCAATTGAAAAACAATATGCGAGTGATTCTGGCTTTATACTTGCATGTTCTGAATCAAATAATGTTATATTATCTCATTTATTAGAAAACATCATATATAATGATTTGATTTTCAAAGGATATGATGTAAAAATTGGTAAGACTTATAAGGGCGAAATTGATTTTGTTGCAATTAAAGACTCGAAAAAATGTTTTATTCAAGTAGCATACTTGCTTTTAGATGACGATGTAATTAAAAGAGAGTTTTCTGCCTTTGATTCTATAAAAGATTCTTCACCTAAATATGTTTTATCGCTTGATGAGTTTGATATGTCTCAAAATGGTATAACACATATTAATATAGAAGATTTTTTGCTTAATAAAATAGATTTATTTTTATCATAATGTGTCACAAATAAAAAATAATTATCATTTGTGACAGTTATTGATAAATTTTCAATCATTAAAAGACGCTTTACCTAGCATTATCGGTAAAGCTTTTTTTATACTATAGTTTTGTTTTATATCGTTCTTATGAGTGACAGTCATTATCTATCCCTTTTTTACTTATAAATATAAAAAAAGTAGGTTTTAAACCTACTTAATTATTATATGTTAATAATGTAGCAATATCATCATAAATCTTTCCAGCTTCTTCATCACTTTCAAATAGAGATTCATGGTGCTTTGGTTGATTAATTGGAATTTGAGCAATTAATTCTGCTTGTAAATCAGTTGCTACTTTTTCTCCACCGCCACAACCAAATATAAATTCTTTTTCATTGTTAACAGGATTTATATAATATGACATGTTTTCAATAACACCAACAATTTCATGATTTAATTGTTTAGATGCATATCCTGCTTTACAAGCAACATGACTTGCTGATTTGTGAGGTGTAGTAATAAGGATTGATTTAGCTGTTGGTACAATTGTTCTAAGATCAAGAGCAATATCACCTGTTCCTGGTGGACAGTCAACAACAATAAAATCTAAATTTTTATCCCAAATTACATCATAGAAAAAGTTTTGAATCATAGATCCAAGCATAGCACCTCTCCATATAACAGGTTTTCCTTCTTCAGCGAAGAATTCTGTTGAAATAACTTCCATACCAAAAGCATTTAATGGAATAATCTTACCATTTTCATCAGCCATAGGGTATGCATGTTTCATTTCAAGAATTTGAGGAACAGAAGAACCATAAATATCAGCATCAATTATACCGACTTTTTTACCAAGTCTAGTTAAGGCGTAAGCTATATTACAAGCAACAGTTGATTTACCAACTCCACCTTTACCACTTTCAATTAAGATAAACTTAACATCTTTTTTAACAATACTTTCAATGATTCTTTTTTCTTCAAATTGAATTTTAACTCCAGTAAAGCCTAAATCAAGTTTAATGATTTTTGCAAGTTGTCTTTTGATTGTTTTTTCTTCTTTACCACCTAGTTTAGTAAGAACAATAATTAAAACAACTATATCTTTATCAGGATCAATTCCAATATGTTTTATTGAATTTTGTTCTTTTAATGTTTTTTGACTTGCTAAGTCAACAATATTTTCTATTTTTTCTCTTATTTGTTGTGTAGAAATATCTCTCATTTTTCTTTTCTCCTAATAGGTATATTAAACTCATTTAAATATAAATCATTATTATCTGTTATTAAACTATAAAGAATTGATGCTTTTAGTTCAATGTCATATTCTAATAATTTATTATTCTTTAGAGTAGTAATTACTTTTCTATTTTTTAGTAGTTTTTCTACGTTATCATCAAAACCTAATACTCGATTAAATGTATTATATTGATTTAGTTTATGAATATCAAGTAATATATAAAGAATTAATCTTTGTATATAGTTTTCAGAATAACGTTTAGTTACCATTTTATTAATAAATTCATAATAAGAAGTAGTCTTTTTAAGAATTGTTATAATTCTATTTTCAATTCCTTCTTTAATTCCATTAATATTATTATAATTGATATTATTAAGTAATACTTTAGATTTAAATAAAAGGAATAGTTTCTCATACGATTTATTAATATCAATATAATTTAGATTTGAATCAATCACATATTCATTAAAAGAAACATTATTTTTCATAAGTTCTCTTATGGATGTTGCACTTGATATACTTCCTGTTGTATAAGCATCATAATAATTATTATCTATTCTTTTAATTAAATGTACATTAATATTTGTGTTTTCTAATGCTTTTAAATATTGAATAGCTAAAATATTATTAGGTAAACTAAAGTTTTTAATTAACTCTTTAGAAATAATTTCTTTTTGTAATGCTTTACTACAACTAAGGTTATATGAATAACCTTCATCTAATAAAGATTTAATATTATTATTAAATTCTTCACTACTATAAAT
>JAEEJT010000055.1 GCA_016282055.1 Bacilli bacterium | reverse complement strand
TAATATTAATAGGTTGAGCTATAGTAGCATAAGCCATAACAAAATTTTCATTACCATCTTTAGTTTCTCTTTTAACTAAAAACATACCTTGTAAATAATTATTTTGACTATCACCGACTTGAATTTGTATAGAAGTACTACCACTATCAAGAGTAATAGTAAATCCACCATTACCTTCATCAATAAAATCACAATTTAAATTAAAATATGGCATTTCAACATTATCTAAATTAGAATAAACATCTTGAAGGTCTAATAAAACTAAATTATCATTACTAGTATCTAAACAACCAGTATCACTATCAATACAATCATATATTTCATTAGGAACTTGCTCAGCTAATAATATAGTATAATCACCTTCATTAGCACTTTTAGAAAAAATATCATTCATATCACTTAAATCAAAAGCTTTATTGAGAAACTTCCAAAAATACTTAGTATTATGAAAAACAAAAGTAACTTCATTATCAGCCATAATTACACCTCATTACAAGCATTATGTCCTACAAATTCAGAACCATCAGCAACAGTAATACTTTCTTTACACATAGCTGGAGTAGTTAATCTACAAAATGCAACTACATAATCACCACTAGTTTCAGCACCATCTGTAACTAAAGCGATACCTTTAGCATAAAAACCATCATCAGTATTAATACCTATTTCTAAATTTTCACCATCATTATCTAAGAATAATGTAAACCCATCAGAACCATCACCAATAGGTTTAACATCTAAATTAAAATATACTTCATCATATAAATTTTGATTAATTTTAGTCATACCATCAGCACTATTTTTTAAATTACCATTATCATCAAGACAAGAATTAACATCTTCTGGTAAAGAACTAAATAATATAAATTTAAAACCACCAGTAGAATTTAAAGATTCCTTATCTTCTATAATCATTTGCCTATTAAGCATAGACCAAAAATATTTACTTCTACTAAAAACAAAAGTGGTTTCATAATCATAATCACCCATAAAATCACTCCTAAATTAATAACCTACAGCACTATTTGGACTGTTCATTTCATAAAATACTTCTTCAGCAGCATTTTTTGAAATTTGTCTAATTTTATTTTTATAATCGTTTTCGCCAATAAATGTATTACCAGTAACAGTAATGTTGATAGAACTTTTATTATTAGTAGTATTTCCACCACTACCATAAGATTTTCTAACACTACCCCATCTGATAGGTTTACCTTTATTCGGTTTACCAGCACCTAATAAAGCTGGATTACCATTATAAGAACCACCCCAACTAACACTAGGGTGTCCTCTAAAAATACCTCTATGTTGGAATTGAGTCATATCATAAACTTTACCACCAACTTTAGCACCAACGTGTCCTAAAGCACCCCAATGTCCGTGAATAGTAGTAGCATTATTCAATCCCATATCTTTAGCAATTTCAACAATAAGTTCAGCGCCATCACAACAATTACAACTAACACTATCCCATACTTGTTGATTACTTTTCATACTATTCCAATAGAAATCATAAGAACTAGGATTTCTAAAACCACGTGCAGTTAAAAGCATAGTAAGATAATGTTCAAAATTACTATAAGTAAATGGTGAAGTTTTACCATCTCTAAAATCGCCAACAGTCATATCATTCATACCAAGACTGATACCATACATACTAGGACTTTTCATTCTCCAATCATAAGCATAACCTAATTGTTTATTAACGTGAGCATTAGTATCAATACCACCAAAATAATATCCATCACGATTAAAGTAATCTTTTTTATATAAAGCTTCAATATCACTACGTTTAGCTCTACCATTTAAAACATTTTTCATAATTTTTAAATAATCTTCATCATCAGCTAAACTAGCAGTACCAAACCTTTTCATATTACTACTAAAACCTTTAAAACCACTACCACCATTAGAAGTAATAGGAGTATGTCTAACACTTCTATTGCTACTTATAGGAGAACCAGCAGCTAAAGACCCAAAACTAAAACTAGCGTTTTGGATTTGTCTATAAAATGATGATATACTTTTATGTAAACTATTAAATTTACTATATGATTGATTTCTAATATCACTAGCACTTTTAACAATACTATTTTTCATACTACCCCACGCTTTAGTCATACTATTAGTAGCAACTAAAGTAGTGTTTTGCATACCTTTTAATTTAGTATTCATAGTAGTATGTGCATTATTCATACCAGTATTAGTATCATTTTTAATTTTAGCCATTTGAACATTATTCATTTGAGCTATATCTAATAAACTAGTTTTAGCAGTATTAGACATATCAGTAAATGAAGTATCTACAGTTTGTTGGATTTGACCATATTCGTTTTTAGTATTAGAACCCATTTGAGAATTACTACTCATAATAGCATTATTATTAGTGGTAACTTGAGATTTAAGTGTTTCAGTAGCAAATTGTGTATCAGCAATATATTTAGCTTGTTCTAATAATGCAGACATATCCATATTAGTATTTAAACTACTTACATCACTCATTCCAGTAACAATTGATTGACCTATACTTCTAGCAGATTCTTCAATAATAGGTTTTTGTTCTTCCATAAAGGCAGTTGTGTACTCCATTTCTTTTAAAACGACTTTAGAAGCGTCACCAGGTGAATGCAGGTTACATCCAGCTTTTATACCATTAATAATGGCACTAGCTACGCAAGAAGTAGTTTTAAAGAATGAACCACCAC
>JAEEJT010000054.1 GCA_016282055.1 Bacilli bacterium | reverse complement strand
TACTCATCCTTATCTTGCTTATTTAGTTTAATATTAAAGCTCTAGGGTTTCCTAGAGCTTTATCTTGTAAATAATAGGTTTTTATGATAAAATTATTAAGTAATAAATGGTGATTGTTATGAGTAAAATCGAAATTAAAGATTTACATTTTGGATATAATGAAAAAGATGATGTTTTAAATGGATTAAATCTTTCTATTGAACGTGGTGAATATGTTTGTTTGCTTGGTCATAACGGAAGTGGTAAGAGTACATTATCTAAACTAATCATGGGATTTTTACTTCCAAGTCAAGGTAGTATTGCTATTGATGGAGTTGTTCTTAATAGTGAAACTTATAATGACTTAAGAGAACATATTGGTATTATCTTTCAAAATCCTGATAATCAGTTTGTTGGTCAAACTGTAGAAGATGATATTGCATTTGGTTTAGAGAATAGAATGGTTCCATCTAAAAAGATTAAAGAAATAGTATTTGAATATGCATCTCTTGTTGGTATGGAAGACTTTTTGTCAGCAAATCCTGAAAATCTATCTGGAGGGCAAAAGCAAAGAGTTGCTATTGCTAGTGTATTAGCATATAATCCTGATATTATTATCTTTGATGAAGCAACATCTATGCTTGATCCTAGTGGAGTTAGTGAAGTAATGATGACAATGAAATCACTTATTGGAAAGAAAACCATTATTTCAATTACACATAATCTAAATGAAGCATTATTATGTGATAGAGTTGTTATATTAAACGAAGGGAAAGTTGTTTTAGAAGGTAAACCAAGTGAAGTATTTAAAAATAAAGAAATACTTGAAAGTAGTGGACTTGATACAACTCTTTCTATGAAGTTAATTGATTTACTTAAAAATGATAAATCAATTAGTAAAGAAAATCTTAAGAAAGTTGAGGATGCATTATGGGAATTAACTTTCAAGATGTAGCTTATACTTATAATGAGCATAAGAAGAAGAAAAAAAATGAATATGTTATAGAAGATGTTAATTTAAATATATCTGATAGTGGTGAAATTATTACTATTTTAGGTCATACTGGTAGTGGTAAAAGTACTCTTGTTCAAATGATGAATGGATTATTATATCCAACAATTGGTAATATTTTTGTTAATGAACATATGTTTAATCATAAAAAACATGATAATATGAAAAAGATTAGACAAAACGTTGGTTTAGTATTCCAATTTCCTGAATATCAATTATTCGAAGATACAATAATAAAAGATGTTTCTTTTGGACCTAAAAACTTTGGTTTAGATAATCCTGTTGAAAGAAGTATTAATGCTTTAAAGTTATTTAATTTAGGTGAAGATTTTTATGAAAAGAATCCTTATCTAATTAGTGGTGGTCAAATGAGAAAAGTTGCTATTTCTGGTATATTAGCAAGTGACCCTAAAATATTAATTCTTGATGAACCTACTGTAGGATTAGATCCAAGTAGTAAAAAAGATCTTATTAATACGTTAAAACGCATTAATAAAGAAGAAGGTAAGACAATTATTCTTGTTACACATGATATGAATGTTGTATGGGATATAGCTACTCGTTGTCTTGTTATTGATGGATCTAAGATTATTTATGATGGATCTAAATATGATTTGTTTAAAGATAAAGAGTTTTTAAATAAACATAGTTTAGATGAACCTGATATTATTAAACTTGTTAAGGGTTTAAATAAAAAACTTGGTTTAGATATTAATCCTTATCAAGAAGACATCAATTCTTTATATTTAGACATTAAGAAGGTGATTTCATGAATTCGAAAATCACTTTAGGTCAATATTATAATTCTAATTCATGGCTACATAGATTAGATCCTCGTGTTAAAATCATTGGATTAATATTATTAATGGTATCTGTTTTTATTGTTAATAGTATTTATTATGTTGCCGGAATGTTTGTGTTTGTTAATATAATCGTTATTTCATCTAAAATTCCTTATACTAAGTTTTTGGCTAGTATTAAGAGTTTATCGTATGTACTTATTATAATGTTTATATTTCAAGTATTGTTTAGAAGAACAGGTAATATACTTTATACATATAATGTATACTTTAGTGTTTTAAATATTATTTGTATTAGTATTTTAACTATTGTAAGTTTACTTATATCAAGGTTTTATCATAAGTTTGGTTTATTAAGATTTGTTATTTTTATAGTTGGTATTGTTTTAATATTACATTTTATTGATAATAATTATTTTAAATCATTTGAAATTAATATATATGATGATAGTTTATATACTTCATTATTTGTACTTGTTAGAATTATTACTGTTATTATGATAAGTCAAATTCTTACTATTTCAACGAAACCAATGGATTTAAATTTAGGACTTGATGGTTTATTAAAACCATTAAGATTACTTCATATTAATACATCAATATTTACTATGATGGTATCAATTGCATTAAGATTTATACCAACATTATTAAATGAAGCTAATAAGATATTAAAAGCTCAAGCTAGTCGTGGTGTTGATTTTAATGAAGGTTCATTTAAAAATAAGATTACTCAGATTATTTCTTTAATAGTTCCAATGTTTGTTATTAGTTATAAGAGAGCTTTGGATTTAGCTGATGCTATGGAAGCAAGAGGTTATAATCCTGATAAACCTAGAACTAGTTTAACTGTACTTCATATGAGAGGATTTGATTATTTTAGTCTTGTTTCTTTAAATTTAATTTTAATAGGAACAATTGTTGCTAAAATAGTATTTAAATTATAATTATGAGATATAAATGTATATGTAAATATGATGGAACTATGTTTCATGGGTTTCAAACTCAATTAAATTTAAGAACTGTTCAAGAAGAAATAGAGAAAGCTTTAGAAATTATTAATAAAAAGAAAGTTAATATATTTGCGACTAGTAGAACTGATGCTGGAGTGCATGCTTTAGGTCAAGTGTTCCATTTTGATAGTGAAAT
>JAEEJT010000053.1 GCA_016282055.1 Bacilli bacterium | reverse complement strand
TAATATTATTAATATTATTTTCTTTTAAAAGTTTTATAGCATTAATTGCAATATCTTTATTATGATTTCTATTTAAAAATTTAAGTTTTTCGTTATTAAAACTTTGTATACCAAGACTAATTCTATTTACATTATATTTTTTAAATAAATTAATATAGTTAATATCAATATCATTTGGATTACACTCAACAGTAAATTCAATAACTTTATCTAAATTAATATATTTTTTTAAACCAATAAATAAGTTTTCTAAAATATTAGGTTTAATTGATGTTGGAGTTCCCCCACCAATATATATTGTTTCTATATTATTTAAGTAATCTTTTCTTATATCAAGTTCTTTTATAAGATAATTAATATATTTTTCTTTCTCAATTTCATTTGAAATCATCTTATAAAAATCACAATAAATACAGATATGATCACAAAAAGGTATATGTATATATAAAGATTTTATTTTATTCATACTTTAATTTTACTATAATAAACGATAAAAAACAATAAAAAAAGTGGTATATACAACCACTTTTTTTATTTTTTAACTTTTTCCTTATGTAAAGTTTGTTTTTTACATTTTGGACAGTATTTCATAATTTCAATTCTGTCTGGATCATTCTTCTTATTTTTTTCAGTTAAATAATTTTCTTCTCCACAAACTGAACACTTTAATAAAAATGTTTGACGCATAAAAACATCCTCCTGAATAAATACTTATTTATTATACACTATTTCTTTATAAAATGCAAGATTTATTAATATAATTTATTAGTTGTTATATATTCATTAATACTATCAAGAAGTAAATTACTATCATGATTTTTTCTATAAAGACTAGATGAAACATCTATTTTTTTATAATCTTTATATATTATAAAATTATCTCTATATTTATTTAAATATTCATTAGAACTTAATATACTATTTATATTAAATTCTCCTCTATCAATAACTATAAATTTATTATCAATAATTAGATTTGGAAAGTTTTTCCATGTTGTAATTTCGTTTAAATTATCAGCACCCATTAAAAAATAATAACCTTTATAGTGATTTAAAGTATTATATGTGCCTTTATATTCCTTGTCATTTGCTTCATATAAACTAACACTAATATTTATATTAAGTTCTTCTTTTATTTGATTACAAACAAGATTTAACATATCAAATCGATATTTTACATCTATTAAATCACTTTTGTTATAAAAATTTGCTGTTGGAAGAAAAATAAAGTCTTTAACATTATATTTTTTTATAACATCTTTTGTTATTTGATAGTGTGCTTTTGTTGGGGGATTAAATGATCCACCAAATATTACTTTATCAATATTCATAATATCACCATAGTTATTTTATCATATTTTAATATAAATATAAATAATAATTGCTATTTTATAGCTTATATTTTATAATAATAAAAGGTGATAAAATGAAATATAGAGTAATGACATATAATATACAAAGTTGTAAAAATTTTATAACAAAAGAGTTTAATCATAAGTTTGTTAGTGATGTTATTAATAAATATAAGCCTGATATTTTAGGTTTAAACGAGGTTAGAACAAATCCTATAAAATATACACTTCATCCTAGTTGGTTTAATCAAACTGAAAAAATAGCCAAATATTGTAATTTTAAACACTATTTCTTTGGTAAATCTATTGAACTTGAAGGATATTATGGTAATAGTTTATTATCTAATTATGAAATAGATAATCCTATAGTATATAAAGTAGATGATCCTATTATAAAAGATGAAGATTGTTTATATGAAACAAGATCAATAATAGTATCATATATAAATAATATTAAAGTTATTGTAACTCATATGGGACTTGCTAAAGCTGAAAGATGTAATTTAATAAAAAAATTAATTGAAATTATTGATTCTTCTAATTCCCCTATTATACTAATGGGAGACTTTAATACTGAAAACAAAGATGAATTAAAAGAAATATATGATAGATTAATTGATGCAAATTATAAAGACGATAATTATAAAACATATAATTCTATTAATCCAACAATAAAAATAGATTATATTTTCATATCAAAAGATATAAATTTATTAAATGTATTTATACCATACGATATAGCATCAGATCACCTGCCAGTTATATGTGATGTTGAAATAAAATAAGAGTGCCGAAGCACTCTTTTTTTATTCTACTGTTTCAATACGAAGTAAGTTAGTATTACCTGAGATATTAAATGGAACACCTGCAGTTAATATAACAATATCACCTGTATTAAGTAGTTTATTTTTCTTACATAATTCAATTGATGACTCAAAAATAGTCATATTTTCATATTTCTTATCATTAAAGATTGGTAAAATACCCCAAGTTAATGCTAATTGATAATAAACTTTCTTATTTGAAGTAATTGCAATTATTAATTCTTCTGGTCTATAGGAAGCAATTCTACGTGCTGTTGTACCTTGTTCAGTTAAAGTAATAATAGCACTAGCATTTAAATCTTTTGCTGTAGTACATGTTGCATGAGAAATTGCTGAAGTTGGATTGTTTCTATTCTTTGGTAAACGATTATAAACATCAAGTTCAAAAGCATCTTTTTCTGCTCTTAAAGCAATTCTATTCATAGCTTTAACTGCTTCAACCGGATATTTACCATTAGCAGTCTCACCACTTAACATAATTGCTGTAGTACCATCAAATACAGCATTAGCAACATCACTAATTTCAGCTCTTGTTGGACTAGGATTATTTACCATAGATTCTAGCATTTGAGTTGCAGTTATTGCAAATTTACCTGATTTTAAAGCTTCACCAATGAATCTTTTTTGAATACCAGGAAGCTTTTCAAAATCAACTTCAACACCCATGTCACCTCTTGCAACCATTATACCAGAGCATGAATCAAGTATATCTTGGAAATTATCAATACCTTCTTGATTTTCAATCTTAGAAATGATTCTAATCTTATTTCCACCATTATCATCTAAGAATTTTCTTATTGATAAAACATCTTCTTTTGTTCTTACAAATGAAGCTGCAATGTAGTCAACATCTTGACTTATACCAAATAGTAAATCATTTTTATCAACTTCACTTAAATAAGGCATATTTAGGTGAACAGATGGTACATTAACACCTTTATGATTGCTAATCTTTCCACCATGAATAACTTTACAGTTAATATTATTTCCTTTTATATCCAAAACTTTAAGTTCTAACTTACCATCATCAAGTAAAATCTTAGCTCCACTTTTTAATTCTTTTGGTAAGTTTTTATATGTAATAGATACTTTAGTTTGATCTCCTAAAATATTATCACTTGTTAAAGTAAAATTATCACCATCGTTTAAAACAATTGAATTATTTTCAAAATCACAAAGTCTTATTTCTGGTCCTTTTGTATCAAGTAATAATGCAATAGGTAAATCTAATTCATTTCTTATTTTTTTAACAAGATCCATTCTTGATTTATGTTCATTATAGTCACCATGACTAAAATTGAATCTTGCTACATTCATTCCATTTTCAATTAAAGCTTTAATAGTTTTTTCATCAGAACTTGAAGGTCCTAAAGTACAAATAATTTTTGTTTTTTTCATTTTTATAGCCTCTTTAATAATAAATATTTTTAATTATACCATAGTTGTACTAATTTTTCAATATAATGAAAATCTTTACACTAAATAAAAATGGCTTAAGATTATTCAATCTTAAACCATAAATTATCTAATTCATTTTTAACTTTTTGAGTTGTTACAGGCTTTAAAATAAATCCACTAACATGAATCTTAAATGCTTCAACAGCATATTGCTCAGCGTTTGTAACAAAAATAACATTAATTTTTGGATTTATAAATCTAGCCTTTTTAGCAATAGTAAATCCATCAATTCCAGCAAGTTCAACTTCAGTAAATAACACATCAGTTTTATTTTCCTCCATGAACTTCAAAGCGTGTTCAGGGACTTTGAATCTGTCAACTTTAAAATCTTTGTCGATCTTAGAGATACAGTTCTTGATAATATGTGTAGAAAAATGGTCAGTATCTAGTACAACAATATTCATATGAACACCTCTTAAAACTATGATACACCATTATATATTACAAAATAGTGACATTAGTATTTATAGAACATTGCTGTAGTG
>JAEEJT010000052.1 GCA_016282055.1 Bacilli bacterium | reverse complement strand
CATAACAATCATACCACCAGAACCCATCATAGATCCAGCAGCAACTAAGTTATCATAATCGATTGGAGTATCTAAGTGTTTCTCAGTTAAGCATCCACCTGATGGTCCACCAGTTTGAACAGCTTTAAACTTCTTACCTTTTGGAATTCCTCCACCAATATCATAAATTACTTTTCTTAAAGTAGTTCCCATAGGAATTTCTACAAGTCCAGTATTATTAATCTTTCCACCTAATGCAAATACTTTAGTACCTTTAGATTTTTCAGTACCAAAACTTGCAAACCATTCAGCACCATTTCTAATAATAGTAGGAATATTTGCTAAAGTTTCAACGTTATTGATAATTGTTGGACTTTGCCATAATCCACAGTTAGCTGGGAATGGTGGTTTATTTCTAGGCATACCTCTTTCACCTTCGATAGAAGCGATTAATGCTGTCTCTTCACCACAAACGAAAGCACCAGCACCTAAACGAATTTCTAGATCAAAGCAGAAATCAGTACCGAAAATATTTTTACCTAATAATCCATTAGCATAAGCTTGATCAATAGCAAGTTGTAATCTGTTAACAGCTAGTGGATATTCAGCTCTAACATATACATAACCTTGACTAGCACCAATTGCATAAGCAGCAATTTCTAATGCTTCAATAACTGCATGTGGATCACCTTCAAGAACAGCGCGGTCCATGAAAGCACCTGGATCACCTTCATCAGCATTACAAATCATATATTTTGGACCTGGGTTTTTAGCAGCAAAGCTCCATTTTAAACCAGTAGGGAAACCAGCTCCACCTCTACCACGAAGTCCTGATTTACTAATTTCATCAATAACTTCTTGAGTTGTCATATGATTTAATACTTTTTCTAATGCTTGATAACCATCACGAGCAATATATTCTTCAATCTTTTCAGGATTAATTAATCCACAGTTTCTTAAAGCAACACGTTCTTGTTTAGCATAGAAGTTCATTTCTCTAAATAATTTAACTTTAGCTTTTTCTTCTGGAGTTGCTTCTTTATAAATTTTCTTGTCATAGAAACGACCTTTTAATAAATGTTCTTCACATAAAGGTTTAACATCATTAATAGTCATATGACCATAGAAAGTTTCATCAGGATAAACAATAACAACTGGTCCTTTTTCACATAGACCAAAGCATCCACTTTGGAATACTTGTACTTCTTCATCTAAGCCTAATTCTTTAAGTACTTTATCAAATTCTTCTTTAATTTCTTTAGAATGTGATGACATACATCCTGTACCACCACAAACAACGATTTGTGAACGAACTGCCATATTATCCTCCTTACTTACTTTCTACAACAAGTTTGTCAACAACTTTGTTGTTAACAGTACTTGTAATTATATCTTTAGCATCATTTACTGATACATTACCATATCTAACTTTTTTACCATCAACAAATGTAACCTCAACAACTGGTTCAACACCTGTTTTTTCAATATAACCAGATTGGGTAATAGTAACATCAGCTCCTAATTTAGCTTTAACATCAACTAGTGCTAATAATACATCTCTAGCTCCGGCTTCAATACCACAAGTTCCCATAGCAACAACGATACGTGCATTTTCTTTTACATCACGCATTTTGATCTCGGCTTGTAATTCATTTTTAATTTTTAATAAATCACTTAAAGATTTCATTATTCCTCCAAATATTTTACATTAATTTTTAGTTAGTTTTTTTGATACTTCTTTTATAAACAAATCTTTAAACTCATTTGAATAAATATCATAATCAATAGATTTAAACTCAAACTCATTATTATTTACAATTTGTTTATAATATAAATTAACATTTTTATCATTAAGTAATACAGTATATAAAGTATCACCAATAGAACCTAACATATTAAAACATTTCTTATCAAGAACCATTTCAATGCTAGTCATATTATCATAATAAATATTTAAATATCCATTATTATTTGTACAAAAATCGTTAACTTTTCTTAAACCATTACCTCTATTTATACCTTTTGTTGAATAATTAAAATTTTTTAATTTCAAACAATCTATACCAATACCATCATCACTAACTTTTAAATATAAATATTTATCTAAATAATTATCATCTAAATAAACGTAAATATTTTTACAATTAGCTTCAATAGCATTAATACAAACTTCAAGTAAGCATAAAGATAAATCCATACATTAGTTTTGTTTTGCTAATAATTCAGCAAGTGCTTTTTTAGCACTGTTAGGAGTAGCAGAACCGTAAACTTCACCATCAATAGTGAATACAGGGGCAAGACCACAAGCACCAATACATCTTGTAGCACCTAAACTAAACTCACCATCATCAGTTGTTTGTCCTGGTTTAATTTTTAAAGCATTTGAAAACTCATCTAAAATCAATTGACTTCCTCTAACATAACATGCAGTACCTAAGCATACATTGATAACATGTTTTCCAGTTGGTTCAATTGTAAAACGAGAATAAAATGTTACAACACCATTAATCTTGGCAATAGCAATTCCTAATTCTTCAGAAATAATCTTTTGAACTTCTAGTGGAATGCAACCAAAAATTCTTTGTGCATCATGTAAAGTTGGCATTAAAGGACCTGGTTTTTGTTTATGTAATTTCATGCATTCCTTTAATTCAGCAACTTGTTCATCTTTTAAAACAATTTTTACACCCATAATTTATCTCCTTTTAAAATACTTCCATATTATACCACATTTTATTAAAAAAATAAAGTATAAATTAAATAAAACTGCTTACAATATATAAAATATGATAATTATTTTTTATAAAATTTAAAAAGTCAGCAATTAAATGCTGACTAACTAAATTACTTATCTTTTAGTTTATTTTTGAAAAAAGAAAGAACTTCTTCATAATTGTCCAATGACCTTGTTAATTTGTTTATATAAGCAATAGCTACATATAAAGTTGTAGTAAAATATCTAAAAATAACATATGATTCGTCTTGATTTTTAAAATTAACTCGTTCATTATCTAAATTGATTTTATTTTTAACTAACTCAGGATGTAACATAATATTATTCTCTTGAAATTCATTTCTATTTAACTCTAAAAAATAAATCATGATTTCATCAAAATGACTTATTATATATTGTATTGAACTTTGTTTGTTATTTACATAATGATATTTGTTAAGACTCTTTTTATATTCAGATAAATGATTAAACCTTTTTTCCTGTTTCATGTTAGCATTAGTATCTGCTAAAACTTCTAAACATGGAGAATTAAGTAATAACATTCCATCAGTTTCATTGTTAAACTTATTAAACATTAGGTCAATATCATCATTATCATTATGATCAACATCATAAATTAAAAATATTCCAGAAAATTGATATGCTTGATAATGAAATAATTTTTCAATTGACTCATATTCAGTATCAAAAGTTAACAAAAAATCATGAATACGATTCTTAGGCCCTTCTATAATTACAACATTTTCCATATCAGATTTTAATTCATATTTATCAAAATCTCCAAATGATTCAACGGTAATTTTCTCTTCACACTTTATAACATTAAAACCATATTTTTCAAAAGCACTTTTTAAAATAGATTTTTCATCATTTGATCCTTCTACTATAAATAAATAATTATTTTGCATTTTTAATACTCTCATCAAATACTGAAGATAAATACATTTTTTCTATATTATTAATTTCCCTAATATTTGGATATACTTTAGATAATCTAGCATATTTTGAAAAACCATTAGACCAATGAGAAAAATATATTTGATCGGGCCTTAATAATTGTAAAATGTATGTATTGTGAGATGAAAATATTAATTGAATTTTTTTCTGTTGTATTACTTTTAAAAATGAAGCAATTGCAGATGGATGTAGAGCCTGTTCAAGTTCATCAACAAAAAGCACACCATTTTTTGGCATAGATAATACAATTGATAAAAGAACACTTTGACTTTTCATACCAGCAGAAATCATTTCAAATGGCAACTCGCCAACAAAGTTTTCTCCTTCTATCACCAAAGAGAAACCCGAATTTTGAATAGGATCACTATTTAAGTAATTTTTTTTCTTAATAGTGTAAACTGGAAATTCGTTATAATTTCGTAATATTTTTTTAACTTCATCAGAATAATTTACAAGTAGTTCATTAATACTCATATTCTTATACATTTTTGATGTAACAAATGCCCCTCTATTTATAAATGGTAAATCAACAAATGTAAATGAACTAACAAATGAAAAAGATTTTTGAATAGTTTCATCGTTAATCTCAGATGAGGCTAACTTTCTTAATGCAGGAACTAAAAATGACATATTATCAAAACTAAATTGTTTTTTATTATAAGTATAGTTTTTACTGCTTCTCTCAAAAATTATATTATTATTTTTTTGTAAAAATTCTTTAGTGATATTATGACCAAAAGCAGATGTTTCAATATAATAGTTATAATCTGAATCTTCTAAAGTAAAAAACAACTCAATTGAACCTAAAATTTTATTCTTATCATCATTTTTATTTATATAATCTTCAAATAAAAAATTATTAACAACAAATGGATTCAAAAATTCAACAGGTTCAACCATAAAATTAATCAATTGAGCAACTGCTTTAAAAATAGATGTTTTACCACTACCATTATGACCATATAATGCAATTGGATTAGTGATATCATCAATTGTATTATCCTCTAAATATTGATAATTACCTTTTTTAAAATCAATTTCACAAGTTTTTATAGAATTTATATTATTAATAATCATTTTTTTTAACATAGTATTTACCTCTACTGTATATTTTATACAGTAATATTATACAATTTCGAAGTTAAAATGTCAACAGCTATTGTATATTTTATACACTAATTTTAATAAAATGTCATATAAACAAAAAATAAGCTAATGATAAAATCATTAGCCTATAATTTTATTTAATATTTTTTAATAATTTTATTACTTTATCAAATGGAATTGGCTCAGAATAATAGAATCCTTGATAATATGATGGACTACATGAAACTAAATATTTCGTAAAATCTTTATTTTCAACTCCTTCAATACAAGACATAATATTTAAACTATTTGCACATTTTAAAAGTGATGAAATAAAATTTTGATCTGTTAAATTATTTTCCATTTGTTTTAAGAATGACATATCAATCTTTATTTCATCAATTGGAAGTTTAGATAACATTGAAATATTTGTATTTGTTGAACCAAAATCATCAAGAGCAATCTTTAATCCATATTTTCTTAAATAATTAAGTTCATCAATAATATAAAGTATATCATAATCTCTACAATTTTCAGTTAATTCTAGGCAAATATCCTTTGTTGAAACTTTATATTCATTAATGACTTTTAATAAATAATCTTTAAAACTAATATTCATTACTTGGATAGGACTTATATTAATATGTAAGAATAAATCCTTTTTATATTCTTGGAATAATTGTAAATCACTAATTGATTTTTTAATAATCCAGTTACCTAAAATACTAAAACATGATTCATTTTCTATCCATGGTAAGAATATCATAGGTGAAATTATTTCACCTTGAACATTCTTAAAACGAATTAAAGCTTCTAATCCTTTCATTCCATCATCATTAGCATTAACTATAGGTTGATAGAAAATCTCAAATCCATGGCAAGAATTATATATAGATTCATAAATATCATTAACAATAGATAATTTATTATATTCATTTATTTCATCAAAGAATACAACATCAGTCTTAAAATTATGTTTACAATAGCTTAAAGAATAATTT
>JAEEJT010000051.1 GCA_016282055.1 Bacilli bacterium | reverse complement strand
TGATAATAGTAGCCAACCTTTATATACTTATAAAAATACATTTAATGTTAATTCTTATGATGAATATTTTGAATATTCTTATGAAAAACGATATCAAGGATATGCTATATTTATTAATTCTGATATGATACAAGGTAAGGTTATTATACCAGAATATTATTGTGATAAACCTGTTGTTAATATTATTTGTTCTAATGAAAAAATAACAAGTATTGTTTTTTCTGATACTATTGAATCTTATTCATTGAGTAATTTAAATGGACTTAGAAGAGTGATGTTTTCTGATGAAATAACAAAAGTTGATTCTATATATAATTGTAGTAATTTAGATTATCTTAAATTAGGAAAATATATCAAGGAAATACATTATTTATATGGTTGCTATAATCTTAAACATGTCACAATAGATGAAGAAAACCAATATATATATTATAAAGATGGATGTTTTATTTCGAAAAATGATAATATGATAATAAGGGCAACAGAAAATGCTATTTTGCCAGATGACTTAAATGGTTTTAAATCTGGGGCATTTGATTACCTAACAATGATTAAAGAAATCATTATTCCAGAATCATATACTAATATTGGAAGTATGTCTTTAGATAACATAGAAACTATTACAATTAATTCGCCAATAAAAAAATTATCAAAAAATACTTTTAAAAATTGTAATAATTTAAAATATGTATATTTGCCTGGTACAATTGAAGATATTGAGATGGGGGCATTTTATAATTTGCCTAATTTGGAAAAAATTTTTATTGATGATAATGATTATTATTTATTTGAAAGTAATTGTTTGCTCGAAAAAAGAAGTAAAAATTTAATTAAAGCTTGTAAAGATTTTAAAATTCCTGATGAAACAAAAATAATATGTGATTATGCTTTTTGTGGAATGGATTTGGGTAATAGTATAGATTTAACTGGTATTACTGAGATTGGTCGATATGCCTTTTATGAAACTAATTTAAGGCAGTTGACTATACCATCTAGTTGTAAAAAAATAAAAGATTTTGCTTTTTCATCAAATAAAATTTTGGAATCTTTAGAATTTGAAGATGGTATAGAAATTATAGGTAATAGTGCTTTTTCAGTTTGTTATAAATTGAAATACATAATATTACCCAATAGTTTAAATAATGTTGAAAAAAATGCCTTTTATGCAGTTGGTGCTACCATAATACTAAACGATACTATTGAAAATATTGGTGTTAGTGCATTTGATGGATGTTGTGTTTATACGAGCTTATCTCCGATTGATTTATATCACCAAGGTTCATCACTTAATTTAGATGCAATGCGTGGTGCTATGTTTAACGATTGTGAAATAGAAGATGGTTTGATATTATCTGTTATTTTGGATAAAGGATTTACCTATAACCCAGTTACTGGTAACAATGATTTGTTTTATATGACATATTATTATGCATATTTAGATGATCCAGTCTATGATTTCTTTTACTTTCCAATTATTTTTAATAAACCAGGATATATTTTGAAAGGTTTTACTTTAGAAAAGGATTCAGATGTTGTACAATTTGAACCAATTATTGTTTCATCGCAATCATTAAAGAGTAAACAATTTGTTTGTGCTTTTAGTGAAGAATTTGTTAAAGAGATACAACTTGGAACAAGAGTATATTTTATATGGGAAAAAGTAGAAGAATAGTTAATTCTTTTACGATTAACATTATCTTGACAATGATGCTAAAAAAGTGTATAATTTAATAAATTCGATGACTTAGAGGAGTAGTTAAATTATATATTTTAGAGAGTAGTTGTTTGGTGAAAAACTATATTGTGATTTAATGAAGGTAGCTAACAAGAAGATTAACTGAGAAACATTGATTTAAGTTAATTCGTTTATTGCGTTAAAATATAATGAGAGCATAAATATATACATATGATATTTATGAATTAAGGTGGTACCGCGATAATTCGTCCTTAAAGATTTATTCTTTAAGGATTTTTTTTATATTTTAGGAGGAACTATGAAACTAAAAGATTTATCAACGAAGTATGATTTTAAAAAAGTTGAAGAAGGTAAATATGATACTTGGGTGAATAATAAATATTTTGAGGCTGGAGATATTACTAAAAAGCCTTATACTATTGTTATTCCACCACCAAATATTACTGGTAAATTGCATATTGGTCATGTTCTTGATGTTACTTTACAAGATATTATTATCAGAAGAAAAAGAATGCAAGGATATGATGCTTTGTATTTACCTGGTATGGATCATGCATCTATTGCTACTCAAGCAAAAGTAGAAGCTGAGTTAAGAGGTAAAGGAATCTCAAGATATGATTTAGGAAGAAAGAAATTTTTAGATTATTGTTGGGATTGGAAAGAAAAATATGCTGGTATCATTCATGATCAATGGAAAAAGGTTGGTATTAGTGTAGATTATTCTCGTGAAAGATTTACATTAGATGCTGGTTTAAATAAAGCTGTTAATGAAGTTTTTGTTAGAATGTATAATGAAGGTTTAATCTATCGTGGTGAAAAGATTATTAACTGGGATATTCAAAGCAAAACAGCTTTATCTAATATTGAAGTAATTTATAAAGATATAGAAGGAGCATTCTATTATTTCAACTATCCATTTGTTGATGGAAGTGGATCTTTAGAGATTGCAACAACTAGACCTGAAACAATGTTTGCTGACCAAGCATTAATGGTTCATCCTAATGATAAAAGATATAAAAAGTATATTGGAAAATATGTATTTATTCCAGGTACTGATGTTAAAATTCCTGTTATAAGTGATGAGTACGTTGATATGGAATTTGGAACAGGGGTAGTTAAAGTTACTCCTGCTCATGATCCTAACGACTTTGAAGTTGGAGTTAGACATAATTTACCACATCCATTATGTATGACAGAAGATGGTCATATGAATGAAATGTGCGGTAAATACTGTGGTATGGATAGATTTGAATGTAGAGAATTACTTGTTAAAGACTTAAAAGAAAATGGATATTTAACTAAGATTGAAAAGATGGTTCATAGTGTAGGTCACAGTGAAAGAACTGGAGTTGTTGTTGAACCAAGACTTTCTAAACAATGGTTTG
>JAEEJT010000050.1 GCA_016282055.1 Bacilli bacterium | reverse complement strand
CAGCACCACTACCATCAGGGATAATAATTTCACCTTTATCAGTACTACTACCACAAATAGTAGCATATTTTAACATTTCAATTTTATAAAGAACAGAATCATGTTTTAAATAACTAGCAACATCTTCTGTTGTATTAGAACCATATCCTTCTTGAATTGAATTTCTAATAATAGTAACATTTAATCCACTATTACCCAATTCATAATGGAAAGCAACTTCAAATGCTTGAGCAGTAGAATCTTCAGAAACATTATGAACCTCATTCTCACTAACTGCCATTTCAGTAGATAAGCAATCTTGAATAGGTCTAATAATATTACCATCTTCATCTCTTTCATAAACAAAGCCATTTTCATCTCTTAATTGGAATCCACCACAAACAAATCTTTCATCAGTTGTAATTATACCATCTTGATTATAATCAAAGTAAACTAAGTCACCTTTTTTAGTTTTTTCTGGACCTGATGCAGTATTACCTAAATCAAGTACATACATATTATCATCAAATACTTTATAACCATTATCATCTAAAGTATATGAACTAACATAGAAATATCTATACATTGTATTTAAATATAATGCATTAATATTCTTATATTCCATAGTTAATTCATCATACTCTCCATCATAATAATCATTAAAGTCATATGATGTTGCATTATCTTTACCATTAATTCTTGCATATAAATCACAAATAGTTGAGTTATTTAATTGTGATAAAATAGAAATATTCATAAATGGATTAATAATAACTGGACTTAACAATTCACCATTTTCATCAACACCAGTATTATAATCAACACCCATTTCAAGTTTTAAATAACCATTTTCATCAAGAATTTGTTCAACAGTCCAATATGTCTTAGCATTCAATATTTCATCTTCATTAGCAGGACATTCAGTATAAACTTGTTTAGTTGATTTATTTGTAATACGAATTCCTTTATCTAACTTTAATAAGTATAATGCTGTTTTATTATCATAACAAATACCACTACCATTATCTTTGACCATTTGATATTGACCATTGCCATCATCAACTCTATTTTCTTTAACTACATACTTTAATTCAACGGCTTGAACTGAAGTATCACCACTAGGACGAAGTGTGCTCTTAGAATATACTGGTTTAGCGTTAGCTTTACCAACATCTTCAGGATCATATACATCACATCTTCTCATATCAGCGTCATATACAGTATTAATAAATAATGTACCTAAGAATGTATCTCTAAAATTAAAGTAATTGTAAACCATAGGAATAACAATTGGAGAGAATGTACCAACTTTATATAAGATATCAACAGACTTATCACTATTAATTCTTATAGAATACATTCTATCATTCTTACCTGTTGCAGCATTTGCATATTGAACTGAATTACTATAAGAATCATAGATACCTTCTTTACCATTTATATCTAAATAATGAAGACTAAATGTTGAAAGGTTTCCTTCTTCAGCAGTACTAAATACCTTAGTAATAGTATTTAAATTAGCAGGATCATATTTGCTCCAGTTTGATTTCTTCTTATAAACAGTAATAATTGTTGTTGTTTCATCAAGGAACATAACATAATCTTTATTATCAGTTATAAACTTTTGACTACTCATTTCGGATAAATCTTTATTTAAATAATCAACGAAACCTGTAATATCAAATTCCATATTACCATAATCAATTGCAGAAGCTTTTAATCCACCAAATAATGAAATAAAACCTAATGTAATTAATACAATTAAAATCATAGAAGGAATAATTAATTTAAGCTTAATATATTTATACTTTTTCATTATAATATTCCTCCAATGAATCCTGTGGTATTAACCATAAAATATCTTAATGATATTTCTCGATATATAGTATAAGCAAATCCAAATAACTTTTGGAATAAGTCAAATGCAAGAATACCTATAAAGAATATTATCATTGCAGCAATAGCAGTTCCTAAAATACTTAATACACATTTCAATAAACCATATTCATGAATTGAAATTAGACCAAGTAATCCCATATAACACATTAAGAAAATACCAAGTCCAATAACTAAAGAATAAATTGCCTTTTCGTTTTCACTAACAACATTTGAAACAATTAATCCAAAAAACTTAGACCAAACTAATGGATATAGACAATAACAAATCATCATAAAGATTTCTTTCATCTTACCCTTACCATCAAATAGTGTTGTTACACTCCAGTTAGATATTGTTAATACAACAACAACTAATAAAATAGTTGAAATTTCTTTAAATGTATTAAGACTAGTAACTTTTACATTACTTACAACAAATCCAGTTAATGCGTATTTTGCAATATTTAATATTATTAATGAAAATAATAGAAATAATGCAACCCACATTTTTCCTTTTTTATCTCTTTTAAATTCATCAAAACCCTTTAAAGGATGTGCTAATATATATAGAGGGAATGAAATTGCATTATCTTTAAAATATTTCAAACCCATAAGAATCTTCTTAAAGAATAATTTAAAATCAAACTTTTTGTTTGTTATTTCTTCAGTTGAATTCACTCTTATTTACCTCCTTTAACAAGTTTTTTATTTTTAATCTTTTTATAACTCTTATACGCAATGGTTCCAGCACTAACAACTAATATTGCTACAACAACAGTAGGAAAGTATTTTTTAATAATTCCATCACGATATTGTTTATAACTTCTTGAATAATACTTAGTATTATTTCCCATCTTGAAGTAAGACATAGCTTCTTCATATCTTCCTTCTTCATATAACTTTTTACCTACACCAGAATAAGCAAGTTCATAAGCTGGATTATCAGTTATAACACTTTGCCAGTATCTACTAGCTTCACTAGATAAACCATTATATTCAGCTTCAACAGCGTTATTAATCTTACGAGCAAATTCAGTTAACTCATATTTCATAACACATTTATTACCCTTATCAAGTAATAATAAATTTTCACCTTGATAGCATATAGCAGATGGTTGTTTAATATCAGTTGTTTGATTTCCTTTACCACCTGAAATATATAATAAATATCCTTCAGAGTCATATGTAAATAATCTATTTTGGTTAGTATCAACAACTGTATAAACACCAAACTCATTAACTGTGATTGCATAGAATTGACTACTATTAGCACCCTCTTTAGATTTAGTAGTCATATAATCTCCCTTAGGAACATTAAATCCTTTACGCTTTAAAATATCATTATTACTTTGATTAATTCTCTTAATCATAGCATCAGTATTATATGTTTTATTAGCGTTTAAAGTAGGACCACTAACAGTATAAATAAATCCGCCTTCATCAATATAAAGATTTCTAAAAGCAGTTTGAACAATAGTAGTTTCTTGAGCTAATTGTTCTTCTGTTTTAAAGTTTCTCTTAAAAGCTTCCCAGAACGATAATTTAGTTACAGTAGATCCAATATATCTTAAGAAGTTACCTTCATAAGTCATAAATAAGATACCTTCATAAACACCATCAGAAATAATATACATTCTACCAGTAGAATCAATATCTACTTTTGTAGGTTGGAATTTATTTGCATAATCTGCACTACTTGGTGCGTAAACAACTTGAATAACATCATATGTATCAGCATCAACTAAAATAACTTGAGCATTATTAGAATCGCAAAGATAAATAACATCTTGCATAACTAAGTTTTCATTAGGATCTAATACATTTTTACCATTTTCTTTAAGAGGTCTTTGTTTTCTACAAACACCTTTTAAACCAAATCCAGTAATATATGGTTGTTTTGATTTTTCGTATTCAATAAACTCTTCAACAGTTAAATTATCATTTTTAACTTTTAATTTATAAGCATCATAAAGTTCAACACCTTGCTCATTCAAACTATTATTTTTATTATAATAAGCAAGCATAGATGGATAATAAAGTATATTATTTCCATCTTTATCTTTTTCACTTAATGTACAAGTCATATTGCCTTGTTCATCATAACTAATCTTATTAAACACATTAACAGACTTATTCTCATTACCTGATTTAGTCTTAACATTTTTAAGTTCTTCTTCAGTTAACTTTAATGGATTAATATCAAATTTATTAACTGACTCAATATAAGTAAGTGTACCATCAAATACAAATAACTTATTTGATGAACTATCAACGATATATAATCTTTGACTTCCATCAGGTAGAGTATATAAACTCATATCTTCTGGACTATTAAAATCATTAACAGCATTATCTTTTCCAGTACCAAATCCATTAACCCAGTTAGTGCTTAATACACCATAAATACCTTCACTAGTAACAGAGAAACCATCACTACAATAAATTGGTTGCATATTACTATCATACATATATCCTGCAGCAGCATTAACGTTTAATTTAAAACTAAACATTGCAGTAAATGTTGCAAAACATAAAACTAATATTAAAACTATTTTTCTTATATTATTCTTCATTGTAATGACCTCTCTACTTCATACCTGAATGAGCCATTGTTTCCATAACATTGCTTTGTGAGAATATAAATACAGCAATTGGAACAACAATCATTACTAATTGAACAGCACACATTGTTCCTTGACGAGCAACACCGGCCGATGCAATTTGGTTAATTGCATAACTTAACATCTTTAAATCTTCTTTATAAATATATTGAGCTCCAGTAGAATTCCATAAACTTTGGAAGTTAAGAATAACTAAAGTAACCCAAGCTGGTTTAACTAGTGGCATAACAATTTGTAAATAAATTCTAAACTCACCAGCACCATCTAACTTACCAGACTCAATTAAATCCATAGGAATTTGATCCATAAATTGTTTCATTAAGAATAATCCCATAGTACCACCAATAGTAGGTAGAATTAATGACCATTGAGTATCAATCATATGTAACCAGTTTAAGATAATATAATGTGGAGTAGCTGTAACAGATGCAGGGAACATCAATGTATAAACTATTAAAGCAAATATTGCTTTTCCACCAGGAACTCTATATCTTGATAATACATAAGAACACATTGACGCAATAATAACATGTCCGAATGTACCAACAATAGTAACTAAAATAGTATTAAATAAATATCTTGAGAATGGAACTAAACTTGTTCCAAGAACAACAGTCAAGTCAGAGAAATTACTAATTGTAGGATTATGAACAAAGAATGTAGGAGGGAATCTAAAGATTTCATCCAAAGGTTTAAACGCATTCATTACAATAAGTAATAATGGCATTATACTAAACACACCACATAGTGTTAAAAACAAGAATAAAACAATATCTCCAGCTAAAGAACGATTCATACGTTTTTTCTTCTTAGATTTTCTTAAAATCTTAGAAGTATCAACTTCAGCAAAAGGACGAGTATCTATATGTTTAGATTTCTTCTTATTTCTTGCTTCTAAACTATTTTTATCGATATTAGCAGTTGTCTTATTTGTATCTATATTTTTATCAAGTGCCATATCATGAACCTAACTTTCCGATTAATTTCTTAATTAGTTTATTTAAACCAATTGCTGCTAAGAACAATAATGTTGCAATAGCAGAAGCATAACCTAATTCATATCTTGAACTTGTATAATCTGTTAAATGATTAACAATAGTATGACCAGCATATTGAACAGATGGGAATCCACACAATGCAGTCGTATAAGCACCAACACCTAATGTATTAGAAATTTGAATAACGGCAGAGAATAATAATTGTTCTTTCATACAAGGAAGTGTTATATACCATAACTCTTGCCATCTATTTCTAACACCATCAATAGCACCAGCTTCATATAATTCTTTATCTACACCTTTTAAACCAGCAATAAGAGTTAAGAAATTAACACCAAGGCTAGTCCATAATTGTACAACAATTATAATAGGCAAAATATATTTAGCATCTTTTAACCAAGTAATTGGTTCAGAAATTATACTCATAGAGATTAATATTGAGTTTGCATAACCATAATAATCACTACTAAATATAATTGACCAAATAGCTACAGCACCAGTTAAAGCAGGAGCATAGAATACAAATGTAAAGATAACACGTAATACATTTGGTAGTTCATTAATCAACCAAGCAAATACAAATGAAAGTAAATATCCACCAGGACCAACTATTACAGCTATAATTAAAGTATTTTTAATAGCTGTAATAAAGATTGCATCCTCTAAGAATAAATCTAAATAATTTTGTATTCCTCTCCAATGTGGAGCTTGTAACATATTAAAATCTGTAAAACTGAAGAATAAGCTCATTAATACAGGTAAAATAGTAAAAGCAAAGAACAATAGCAAGTAAGGAAACATCATTAAGTATAATCTTCTATTAATAAATAGTTTTCTTCTTAATGGTTTCTTTCTACTCCATTGATCAATATTATTACTTGTTTTCTTAAAGAAGTTACGGATTTTAGTCCATAGATTTTCTTTATTAATTTTGTTATCACTAATATTTTCCATGTTAAAATCCTTTCTACTCTGTTAATTCTAAGCCAAACTCAGTACGTTTACGAGTAATTTCATCGTTAATTAATTCAACGTATTCAGCTAAAGTTTCTCTAGCATTAGAATCATTATTAATTACTTCACGAATAGCATTTTCTAAGTTTCTGTTAATATAGTAACTTCCAGGCACTTCAGGAATACCAGTAGCTTTATCAAATGCATTTAATAATACATCAAGTTCTTTTTTACTCCATGTCATAGATTCCATTGCATATCTATTTGCAGTATTATAACGAGCACCTTGACCTAAAATAGATTCAATTTCATTAGCAAATAATATTTGGATTTCAGTTGAAGTCCAGAACTTTAAGAATGCCCAACTAGCATCATAATCTTTACTACTATTTAAAATAATAACTCCAGTTTCAGTCATAGCACTAGTTCTGTTTAAATTACCTTCACTATCTCTATAACCAGGAATTTCAGCGAAATCCCATTTACCAGCTATTTCAGGAGCAAATACCGCTAAAGTATTAAATAATGAAAAATTACTAATACCAATTGGCATTTCACCACTTCTAAATCTATTTGAGAAGTTAGCAGCTTTATCAAAGCTATAATCATTAAAAAAGCTACACCATTGTTCAAATGTTTGTTTAGCAACTTCTGTTGAGAAATCACAAGCAGTATGTTTTGGTGTATAGAACTTACCACCACGTTGATATAATAATGTTGCAAACATTTGACTACCTGCACCTTCAAATGGAAGATAGAAACTTAAGTTATATACTTGTAAATCAGGTAATAATTTAATAACATCTTCCCAAGTTTCAGGAACTGGTAATCCATATTTTTCAAATATATCAGTACGATAGAACATTACATAATAGTTAACAGTATTAGGAAGAGCATAGTATCCACCATCATATTCAAATGGGACCATTTCTTCACTAGTAAATCTTTCACTTACAACTTGATCAAAATCAGGTTGTAATTTTAAATTATAAATAGCATCACGTAATGCATAGTTAACAGGAATTGTTGAATCAACGTTAATAGCTACATCTGGACCAGTTCCAGCAAGTGTAGCTGGAAGCAATACAGCAGGAGCTAAAACCTTTAATATAACGTTACATTCATAATCTTTATACTTTTCAGTATTGTAAATAAAATATTGGTCAATTAAACTCTTAACAACGTTTGCTTGTTCACGACCACTTTCAGTACCAGTTAAGAACCAAACTTCAATTTCTCTTTCAAATCCTTCTTTTGTTGTAACTCCAATTGATTCATAATCAAAGAAGAATGATAAGAAGAATGAACGAATATTAAACCATGCACCAACGAAGAATGTTTCATTTGCTCTTGGTAAAGCTTTAGTTTGATCTTCTGATAATAAATAGAATGATTCAATTGTTAAAGATTGTTCCTTAACATTTGATACCCAAGTACCAAGGTTAGATAGATTAGATTTAAATGTTGACAAGTTCTTTGTAACATTTTTAGGATTTGTTGCAAATCCTCCAAAATCTTTAATTTTTCCATCAACTTCAATATTACCACCTATTTGGTTAACTAAGATATCAAGTGAGTTATTTAAACTACTCTTTTCACCATTTAACTTAGTAATATATTGACTTACATTATAAAGAGTCACAGCACTATCACTAAATATTTCTTGCATATTTCTTCCTAAATCATCAGGAGTGATACGAGCATTATCTCCATATAAATGATAATTTGTATAATCATCAGGATTTGTTCCACAAAGACCAATAATCTTTAAATATAAATCATTTAAATCATCCATTACTTGTTGAACTTCACTAATAGCATCAGCATAACCACCAAGACTTGCTTGTAAAGTAATCTTGTGAGTTCCTTTTGTTAAATAAATGTAGTATGGTTCATTTTCACTACCAATAGTTGTAATATTATAATCACTACTATAGAAGAATCTACAGTTATAAGCTTCATCAAATGGAACTTCATCATCAATGTATAAAACTCTTGTACAGAACATACCACGAGATAAGTTTTGTTTAGTTCTAAATGCTAACTTATAAAAACCATCTTCATTTACATTAATATCCCAACTAATGGAATCTCCACAAGTAGTCCATTTAGATCCACCAATTGCATTATATTTAGTTTTAACAGGATGAGATGGATAGTTATTAGCACTAGTTCTATCACTAACTGGATATAATGTTTGACTAGAACTTGTTCTAATACTAGGATCTTCTGTTTCATACTTAACTAAAGTATTTTTAACACTATCTTTAGTCTTATTAGTTTTTGCAACCATTGATTCATAATATTCACTATAAGAAGAAACTTTGTAACTATTAACATTACAAACTTCAAGTTTAGTGATTACTATTGTATCTCTTACACCAACAAAACTAATAGTATTAACTCCTTCTTTAAAATAAATCATAAATGGCTTATTTACATATCCAGAATTATCTCTAATATATGTTGATCTATATTCAAAAATTTCTGTTTGACTTGGTTTAATATCATTACCATTAATATCTTGTCTAAAGAAGTTATTTCCTCTTTCAGTATCTTCAGTATCTTTATAAATACGAGAAAAACTAATACTTAATAAATCAGTGAATAAAGTTTCACCATTAATTAAAATACTTCTTTCAACATTACTTCCTTTTCCACTAGGAATAAAGTAATAAACTTTAATATAATATAAACCAGTTTTAGGAGCAGTAAATGTATAATCAATTCGACCAGATTCACTAGTTTTATAACCAGTATCCCCATTCAAATATTGAGCATACTTATTAACATCATCACTACTACTTGGCCAATTCTTTTCAGCATGTTGGTCAATATTTTCATTATTTAACTCACCACTATTACCATCAATTACAATATTAGATTCAAGATTAGTATTAGTAAGAGATGCAAGTCTTGTTTTATATGGTTCTTCATCTAGACTATATTTTCTAATATCAGTTGAACTAATTCCAATCTCATTTAATCTTTTTAAATATCTTTGATAATCACCAGTTGGAATGCTTTCATCTGTTGCAACACAATTAGCATAAATATGATCTTTATCAACGAAACTACTAATTATGCTATATCCTAAAAATATAACTAAAGCAGCCAAAATGCTATACAAGAAAATCTTTTTGCCATACTTAACTTTTTTGACATCAGTCATAAGTTGTGGATTTTTTCTTTGTTTTTCCATCATTTACTCCTCTTTTAAATAATCTAAAGTAATCTTAACAAACTTTAGAAAACTTGTAATATAATAAATATTTGACTCTAAACCACCTTTTTTACATCTATTAAGCCAAACACGTCTTTGATTATTAATAAAATCATCTTGTGATTTTAATATATTCTTAAGTTTTTTAATTCTAACTTTTTTACTAACTTCTTTATTAAAAGCAAGATCTAAATCTAAAATCATCTTAATTAAATTAATGTTTTGTTTAATTTCATCAACTGTAATTAAATCTTTTTCTAACTTAGCTTCATTTAATTCTTTTAATTTCAAATCAAGATAATCAAATAACATATTATGTTTTGTTAAACTCAAAACACTAGTTCCAATCTTATTTTTATAATATCCAATTGGATCTTTCTCATTATCCATAATAGCACAACTTGACCACATGAATCTATGGAATGTTTTAGTACCATTACTTAAATAATTAGTTTCATAACTAGAATATTCACTAAGTGACATTAAAACATCACCTATTACTTGATTACTATCTTTAAAAATATAATCATTTAAATATCCTCTGATATTTAAAATAGTTCCTTCTTCTAAGTTCCATCCATATAATCCAAAGAATACTAGTGGAGCATATGTAACTGATAAGAATTGTTGATGTCCAAAATCTCCCCAATCAGTTAATATAACACCTTCACCATTGTATTTATAGCAAGCATCAAGAGAATTTTTAATATTTTCAAACCAATCTAAAAATCTACCAAAATAGCTACACCAACTAGTAGTTCCAGGAGCTAACATAAACTTAACATTTTTATCATGTAAAGCTTTAGCATGTTTTTCAAATGAATAAAATCCATCATAACCCCAATCAATAAAAATCATATCTTGTGGAAGTTTATCCCAACTATTAGGATGTTTAATTAAAACATCTCCCCACATCATAGGTGTCTTATTATATTTTTTGATTTCATCGTAACACTTTTTAGTGTAATCAAGATATATATCTTCAACACACATTCCTTCTGTTGCACCATGTCCTAATTCAAATGGTTCATCAAAGTTCATATTAAAATATTTACTTGTTGTTAAAGGAATCATATCAGAATACATTTTCTTAACAAGTTCTAAACTTCTTGGATCTAACGGATTTAATGTTGTAGGTTTTCTAAATCTACCCCATAACATTATTCCATCAGGACAAACAGCTAAATCTTTATACTCATCAGTTTCAAGCCATTTAGCCATATGACCAAATCCATTTTCATTACCAACGAAATCAATAAATCTATCATTACAATACTTTTGAATTTCTAAGTATTCACTAACTGTAATATATCCTTCTTCTTGTAAGAATTTTTCAAATGATTTATATTCAAAAGAAAAACCTTCAACGTATAATTCAAAATGATTCATCTTAAGTTCAGCCATTAAATCAATAACTTTTTTAATAGTTTGGACTGTTGAAACTTTATCACGACTGATATCAAACATATAACCTCTAACTTTAGTTTTAGGTTCATCAAATATCTCTAAATTAGGAATCTCTTTATTACTTAAAATTTGTTTTAATGTTTGAAGAGCATAGTATGCACCATTATACTCAGAATAATAAATAACAATTTTATTATCATTAATAACTATTTTATATCCTTCTATGTTAAGGCTTTCATCAAGTTCAAAAATAACATTAGCATCCTTAATATTATCAACAAATGAAAATTCTTTGTTAAAAGATATAAAAACGTTTACTTTCATATCCTTAAAAAAGACATTTAATTTATCATAATTAAAATTTCCACTTAATTTTTTAAGTGATGTCACATTTGGAAATAATTTATTCATCTTTTTCTCCTATAATTATCGTGTAAAAGTTTACATTATTTTCTTTAAGTATTATATCATAATTGCATATTTTTTTCAAGAAAAAAAGTACTTATAAATACATAAATTAATTTTTGTTATGGCGAATGTATTTAAAATGTATAAAATAACATTTTTAAATTAAACAAATATTTCCTATTAATAAATAAAAAATAAAAGACAATATAGATTAACCATATTGTCATTTTTTTATTTTGCCTTAACTCTATTTTTCCATAATTTTTTTAGATTTTCTCGAGCTTGTTTTAATACTTCATTATCATCTCTAATAAAATCTTTATATGTAAAAAATATAGTTCCAGAAATATTTTTATGTTTTTGATTATACTTTAATTGATTATTAATTTCATATGGATCCAAGAAATTATCTTCACTTCCCATACGATACATTGCTTGTCCTATATATAATTTACATTTAGTCTTTTTACTAATCTTACTCCACCAATCACATAAATCTGCGTATTTAACAAGACATTCTTTTTTATCATCTTTAACTTTAACATTATTAAAGTTAAAGTATATTTGAGGGCAAACATAATCAATCCATTTATTTTTCATCCATTTATATACATCAGCATATAAACCAGCATAATTTGTTAATACTATACTATCATTATTAGATCCATACTTCCAGCTAGCTTCACTATTCTTTTCATCTTTTTTAAAGTATTTTGTATTAGTTCTATAAATACCAAATGGGCTTATACCAAATTCAACTTTTCTATCAAGAGTAGCAAGTTTATTATGAATTAACTCTATCATTAAATCAACGTTATTTCTTCTAAAATCACTTACTTTACTAAATCCATTTGCTTTCATCTTCTTTTCTTCATCTGGATCATTTATATCTTCATAAGGATAAAAATAATCATCAATATGAACAGCTTTAACATCATACTTTTTACAAACTTCAAGAATAGATTCACTAACAAACTCACGAACCATTTTATTACTTGGATCAAGTAATAATAAATTTTTCTTCGTTAAAATAGTACATTCAGGATGACGTTTACAAAAGTTCTTATCATCTAAAGAATTAATAAACTCTTCTTTAGTCATATTCTTTTCAACGATATCAACTCTACCTGCTCTATATGGATTAATCCAAGCATGTACATCAATATCATTTATTTTTGCTTGAGAACAAAAATATCCAAAAGGATCAAATCCCGGATTCATGCCTTCATGACCAGTTAAAAACTGACTAAATGGATTCATTTCACTAACATACATTGTGTCATTTACAGGTCTAACTTGAAATACAACAGTATTTAAATTATATTCAAGACAAGTATTAATTACATTATCTAAATATTTTTTCAATTCATTAATACTATCTATACTAGTATCTTTCATTTGAGGCAAATCAATATTAGCAACCGTTGAAAACCAAACACCACGAGTTTCTTTCTTTTTTTCTTTATAAGAATCATTTATATATACTTTTTTAGTACTCTTAAAATAAGTAACATCATTATTAGTATTATAAATTTTAATTGTTTTCTTCATTAAATATTTCCTCCAAAATAGTTAATGTTTTATTATTACTATCAAGATGCATCTTAACTCCAATTGGTAAACCAATAAAAGGAAAATCATGACCACAATTAAATCCTTTTATAATTGGGACATTTAAATCCTTAAAATAATCATCAATGATATCATCTACAGTTTGATTTCCATCTTGACTTTCACATTCTGTAAAATGACCAAACACAAATCCTTTTGCTTTCTTTAACGCTCCACTTAATCTAATACAAGATAAGTATCTATCTATTTGATATGGTCTTTCAGTAACTTCTTCTATAAAAACTATTTTATCAGTAAAGTCAACTTCATATGGAGTACCTACTAATGTCGCAATTAAACTTAAATTACCACCAACTAAAACTCCATCACAACTACCTTCATGATAACAAATCGCATCATTATTAGGATTAGCTAAAACTCTACCTTTTTGTTTGATGGTTAACATATCCCAAAAACTTTGATAAGAGAAACTATCACATTTAGTTCCACCTAAAAATATTCCAACTAAACCATGAAAACTAGGTATATTACAATACTTATAAATACTATTTAATAAAACAGTAACATCACTAAAACCAATTAAAGGTTTAGGATTATTTTTAATAATATCAAAGTCAATCATATTAACCATTCTAGAGCAGCCATAACCACCTCTCATACAAAGGATGCAATCAACTTCTTTATCTAAAAACATATCCATTAAATCTTGACATCTTTCTTCATCAGTTCCAGCTAAATAACCATGGTTATCACTAAAAGTCTTACCAAGTTTAACTCTTATACCTTGTTTTTCTAAATAATCAAACATGTATTTATAACGATCAAATACATCATCTTGATTCTTACTTGCTGGATTAATAATACCAAAACAAGCATTCTTTTTAATTAATTTAAACATTATATAAACTCTTTCCTCATTACAACGAATGACATAACAATTCTTAACCCAGCATATAAATAAATATTACGTGCTCTATTATCATTACCAGTAAATAATGTCATATATTTACTACCATTCTCTTTAGACTTTTGACACAACATACAAAACATAGATTTACCAAGTCCACGCTTTTGAGCTTTAGGATGAATAGCAACTCAACTCAAAT
>JAEEJT010000049.1 GCA_016282055.1 Bacilli bacterium | reverse complement strand
TAGTTTTTATTTCATTAATAACTTCATAATCAAATTTCATCATATCATGTGTTAATACATCACAATCAATAACTTGAAATCCTAAAGCTTTAATCATATTACTTACAGTTGTTTTTCCTGTTCCAATTGAACCAGTTATAGCTATCATATTTCACCTACTTCTGACACTTATTACAATAATAAGTTGTCCTACCACCAACTTTAATTATATCAACTTTATTATGACAAATATTACAATACCTTTGATTGTGAATAAGTAAGTAATCAGAAAATGTTCCATGTCTTTGATTTAATGACATAAAAGATCTAATTGTAGTTCCACCATACATAATAGCTTTATCTAATACTTCTTTAGTACTCTTAATAATTAAAAGTATTTCTTCATCAGTTAAACTATTAGATTTTCTAAAAGGTAATATATGTGACATTATTAAAATCTCATCAGCGTATATATTACCTATCCCACAAATTATACTTTGATCTAGTAGATTTGCTTTTATCTTTAAACTATTATTTAGTTTCTCTTTTAAATAATCTAAAGTAATATTATCAAGAATTGGATCTAAACCTAGTTTATTTAATGGATCAAGTTTTCTTACTTCATCTAACTTGTTTGTATTAAACAAATGCATAGTTCCAAATTTTCTTGTATCATGATATCTTAAATTAGTATTATCATTAAACAAGAATACAATATGTTCATGTTTAGATAAACTTTCATTTGTTTTTAGAAAGTATTTACCTTCCATTCTTAAATGACTTATTAAGATATGATTTTTTAAAATAAATATTATATTTTTACCAATTCTTTTGATATCTAAAAATACTTCATTTTTTAATTCATTAATAAAACTATCTTTACTTGTATTTTTTAAAATATCACTATGATAAACATATACATTTTTTATTTGTTTATTAAGTATAATCTTTTTTAAATCATTACATATTGTTTCAACTTCAGGAAGTTCTGGCATAATATCACCTACTTAGCTTCATACCAACTAACTCCATAAGAACCATTTGCTTTTAATACACAACTTGTTTTTACACAGTTAGTCATTTCATATTTAACTAAATCTAATATCTCATTTACTTCATTCTTTGGACAATCAAGGATCAACTCATCATGAACTTGAGCTATTAGTAAACTCTGATAGTTCTTTTCTTTAAGTTTTTTAAACACATTAACCATAGCAATTTTCATGATATCAGCAGCACTACCTTGAATAGGAGAATTCATTGCACTTCTTTCACCAAATTGACGTAAATTATAATTCTTATCATTAATTTCAGGTATATATCTACGTCTATTAAACATAGTTAGGCTATATCCATTCTTTCTTGTAAAGTCAATTAAACTATCAAGATATACTTTAGCTTCTTTATATGTATCAAAATACTTGTTAATAAACATATTAGCTTCAAGTGGAGTAATATTAAGTTCATCAGATAAACCCCAACTACTCATACCATAAATGATACCAAAGTTAATAGCTTTAGCGCATCTTCTCATTTCACTAGTAACATTATTAATATCACAATCATATATCAAACTTGCTGTTTTTGAATGGAAATCAACGTCATTATTAAAACTATCAAGCATTATCTTATCATTACTTAAGCTTGCAAGTACTCTTAACTCAATTTGAGAGTAATCACAACTAATAATTAATCCATCTTTAAATCTTGATTTAAATACTTTTCTTAAGTTCTCACCAAGTTTAGTTCTTACAGGAATATTTTGTATATTTGGTTCTACACAACTAAGTCTACCAGTATTAGTTAATGTTTGTTTATACATAGGATATACAAAACTATTAACTTGAATTTCGTTTAATCCATTAACATACGTTGATATTAACTTAGATAACATTCTATATTCTAATATATAATTAACAATTTCAAAATTTTTTAATTTTTCTAAGATTTCTACACTTGTTGAGTATCCTGTTTTATTCTTCTTTCCATGTGGTAAATGTAGTTCATCGAATAATACCTCACCTAATTGTTTAGGGGAATTAAGATTAAACTCATGTTTAGATATCTCAAATATCTTTTTAGTACAAACTTCAAGTTTTTCTTTGTATTCATTTCCAATGGTATTTAACATATCTAAATCAATGTATAAACCATTCATTTCCATATCAACTAATACTTTAGAAAGTTCAAGTTCAATATTATATAAATACGTACAATTAAACTCTTCAAGTTTTTTAATACAATCATTATATACTTCACTAATTAAACAACATTTAGTTAAACTATAGTTTTTAATTACATCTAAACTTGGAATTTCCATTTTAGTATTCATTCCATAAATAGTATCATAGCTTAATACATTTTCATCAGAAAAGTTTTTAATAACTTCACTAAAATCATCACTAGCATAATTAGGATTAACTAAATAACTTGCTAAAAGTAAATCAAACTTAACATTGTTAATAATTATTCCATTTGATTTTAATACATAATAAAGCATCTTAAAATCAAATGTATACTTTTCATCATTATTTTCTAAATAATCTTTAACTTTAGATATATCATTCTTCTCAATAAAATAATATTTATCATTATTATATATACCTAAACCTAAAAACTCTCCCTTTATATAATTCTTTTTAAATACTTCACAAACAATATATGATTTACCCTTAATATTAGAATAATCATTACAATATTCAAATTCTCTTTTTTTGATTTCTTTTGTTATATTTTTTTCAAGTCTTTTTGTTAAGCTATGAAATTCATACTTTTTATAAAACTCATATAACGTTGAATTATCAACAGGAGTTATAAATAAATCATCTTTATTAAAATCAATAATTGCTTCTTTCGAAAGAGTAGCAAGATGTTTGCACATATAAGCACTATCCTTATATGTTAAAAATAATTCTTTTTGTTTTAAAGTTAATTTATCTAAATTATCATATATATTTTCTAAAGTTTTATATTCATTTAATAACTTAACTGTTGTTTTATCTCCCATACCTCTAACACCAGGTAAGTTATCTGATTTATCGCCACATATACCTTTATAATCAATTAATTGATTAGGATTAAATCCTAATTTTTCATAGAAGTTATCTAAAGTATAGTATTCTATTTCACCAACACCTTTAATAGTTAAACCAACACTAATCTTTTCATTAACAAGTTGTAATAAATCATGATCACCACTTATTACATATATCTTATCAAAATCATCGTAAAACTTTTTAGAAACAGTTGCCAATAAATCATCAGCTTCAAAATCCAAAGATTCCATTCTCTTAATATTCATAATATCACAATATTCTTTAATAATTGGAATTTGAATTCTTAATTCTTCAGGTAGAGGCTTTCTTCCTCCTTTATATTCACTATACTCTTTATGTCTAAATGTTTGCTTTCCAGCATCAAAAGCAACGAAACAATAATTAATATCATTACTATCTATTAATTTTGTCATCATATTAACAAAACCAAATAAGGCATTTGTATAAATGCCTGATTGTGTTTTCATTAAATTACCTGTATAGCTTGTTGCATAGAAAGATCTAAACATTAAACTATTTCCATCTATTAAATATAAGTTTTTCATATTAACTCCTAGAATTCTACTTTAGCAACTTCTTTATTATACTTTTTCATTTCTCTTTGAGTTCTTGCCATAAAAGCTAATACACCTTTACTCTTAATAAGATATGTTAAAGGTATCTTAATTTGTGATTTTTGATTTCTTGTAAGTTTCATATATGATTTAAACATACTAGTAAATCCATCTTCAAACTCAGAAAGATTATGATATCCTGTTCCATAAAGAAAATCAAATAATGAGTTACAGAAATTAACTCTCTCTTCATATGATAAATGAACAATTGCTTCATGGAATGCTTCTTCTATTTCTCTACTTATCTTATCTCTTCTATTTAAATATACAAAATCAGGTCCAACTATTTCCCAAGTAAAAGCATTATGTTGTAATAAACCTTTTTGATTTGATTCAACAACGATATAATTTTCAGGATGTTCAAATAATCTACCAATACAAGATGTTTGAGGAATAACTTCAGTTATCTTTTCACATCTTTCTTTTAGATATTCTTCATCATAATCTTTTAACCAAACACCTTGACCATCAAAATTATAGAAATGTTCAACTCTATCAAATGTCTCTTTACTAACATTTAAACCAGTATATAATGTTAAATGTCCCCCTTTAGAATGACCACAAACAATAAGTTTCTTATCACTATCTATTTTACTAGCAATATTATTTAAATAAGCACATGCCATTTCTTCAGCAGGAGTTCCTTTAGTAAATATCATATTAACATTTTCTTCCCAACCAACAAGTGTATCATCTGTTGCTTGAAAAACAACGACTACAGTATCATCAACCTCAAAAGTAATAGCTCCAAATTGGCATTTTAAATATTCATCTTTTGTATAGTTATAGTTATATACTAATATATTTTTAAATCTAGATGTTTTACCCATCTTAAGATATAAATCAATAGTAATACTAGGTATTAAAAGACCTATTTTATTAACATCCTTTTTTTGATTTACATACTTTTGACATGTTTCTCTTAATCTTTGTTTGTTTTTAATTGAACCAGGTTTAATGATTCCATCAAAATCAATCATAATTACTTGACAAAAGATTTCTAAATCAACTAAATTAAGTGGGGATTTCTCAAAATCAAGATCTCCTCTCCAATTTAAATAATCAATAAAATTAGACATAACTATCACTTCCTTATTTATATTCTATCATATTAAGAGTATATTTACTAATACTTTTTATTTTTACTATTTTTATTAAAATTTATGAATAAATACGAGCTTAATATTTATGATTAAATATATTATATATTTAATACTACTAATTACATATAAAACTTATCAAAATCAAGTATAAACTAAATTTAGCCCTAAATAACTAAATTTAAAATAATTAAATAATTTTGTTGACAAGAAAATTAATTTATTATAAAATAATACAGTATTTTTAAAAATTTATATATTATAGAGCGTTTTTTTAGGTAATTTCGATTACTAAAAAAAAAACGCTCTTTTTTTATTTTTCGTTAGAAAAGGGAGGTATTATGACTAAATACATATTTGTTACAGGTGGAGTTGTTTCAGGATTAGGAAAGGGAATTGTTGCAGCAAGTTTAGGTAGACTATTAAAATTAAGAAATTATAAAGTTTCAAGTGAAAAGTTTGACCCTTATATGAATATAGACCCAGGTACAATGAATCCAACACAACATGGTGAAGTATATGTTACAAGTGATGGAGCAGAAACAGACCTTGATTTAGGTCATTATGAAAGATTTATTGATGAAGACTTAAATAAATACTCAAATCTTACAAGTGGAAAAGTATATTTAAATGTTATAAATAAAGAAAGAAATGGTGAATACTTAGGAGAAACAGTACAAATTATTCCCCATGTAACAAACGAAATAAAAGATTTTATTTATAAACACGTAGAATTAACTAACCCTGATATAATGATAACTGAAATTGGTGGAACAACAGGAGATATCGAATCAGCTCCATTCTTAGAAGCAATTAGACAATTTAGTCAAGATGTTGGAAGAGAAAACTGTCTATTTATTCATGTATGCTTAGTACCATATATTAGTGGAAGTGATGAATATAAATCAAAACCAGTTCAACACTCAGTAAGAGAACTTCAAGGGCTTGGCGTTAAACCTGATATTGTTGTATTAAGATGTGATGATGATCCAGGTGAATCAATAAAGAAAAAAGTATCATTATTCTGTAATATTGATGAAGATGCTGTAATTGTTAATACAACAGTTAAAAACCTTTATGAAGCTCCTATTATGTTACATAATCATAAACTTGATAAAGTAGTTTGTAAAAAACTAAAACTAACAAATAAACTAGATATTACTCCTTGGAAAGATCTTGTTAAAAAGATTAAATCAAGAACAGGTAATATTACTATTGCTATAGTTGGTAAATATGTAAGCTTACATGATTCATATCTTTCAATAGTTGAAGCAATGAATCATGCTTCATATGATAATGGTATTCATATTAAAAGAAAATGGGTTGATAGTGAAACTATAACAGAAGATAATGTATCAGAAATATTAAAAGACGTTGATGGTATACTTGTACCTGGTGGATTTGGATATAGAGGACTAGAGGGTATGATTACAGCATGTAAATACGCTCGTATTAATAATATTCCATATCTTGGAATTTGTTTGGGTATGCAAGTATCTGTAATTGAATATGCTAGAAATGTTTGTGGTATAAAAGACGCTGATAGTAAAGAGTTTAATTTAGATGGTCAACATGTAATTGACTTAATGCCAGATCAAAGAGGAAAGAAATTAGGTGGAACAATGAGACTTGGTAATTATACTTGTAAAATTACTCCTAATACAAAAATGATGGAAGCATATAATCTAGAACAAATCCAAGAACGTCATAGACATAGATATGAATTTAATAATGAATATAAAGAAATTCTTACTAAAAATGGTCTTGTTATAAGTGGAACTAGTCCAGATGGAGAAATTGTTGAAACAGTTGAAGATAAATCTAATATGTTCCATGTTGGTGTGCAATTCCATCCAGAATTTACTTCTCGTCCAAATAGAGTAAACCCTATATTTAATTTATTCGTTAAATATGTTAAAGAATATAATAACAAAAAATAAAGAAGTATAATCATATTGATTATACTTCCTTTTTTTGTTCTACGTTTACAGAACTATAACATATAGTTTTAGAATAACTATAAAGATTACTAATTGTATATTCTGTTCCATCAATAGTAACAGTATGATTACCTTTACTATTTAAATTAAAATTGTAAGTTTTAACTTTACTATCAACTCTAGCATAACCTAAGATAATTAAAGTACCTCCAGTTATCTTACAATTACCCTCAGTATCAAGAGCACAACAAACTTCATTATTAGGGCCTTTAGTAACAACTACCCCACCAGTTTGTAAATAAGATCCATTACAATCAATACCATCAGTATCTCCATTAGCAGGTGCACTTACTTCAAGGTAACCTCCAGTTATATTAACAGAACCAGACTTAGAATTTAATTTACAAGCATTAACTCCATCATCATTACCCATTGCAATAGTTTTACCACCACTAATATTAATAGTATTAGCTTCTAATCCTTCCCAGCTACTATCAATATTAACAACACCACCTCTAATATTTAAAATATTATCAGCATGTATACCATCAGCTCCACTTTCTGTTGAAATTAAAGTTTTACCTGGTCCAAACATACCACCAAATGTTGATGATGTTGGTGAATATACTTCAATATTAACAATTCCACCATTAATATTAATAGTACCAACACCAGTATTTCCATCATCAAAACTATCTCCATAATCAGCATGTAATCCATCATCATATGATTTAATAGTAACTGATCCACTATTAATAGTTAATTCATTTTTAACCTTAATTCCTTTAAAAGAATCATTAGTAGTATTCTTTGCACTATATCCACTATAAGTACTTGTATAAATAATTAGATTACTACCAATATTATCATTATCTTCCATTAAGAAATTATGAGCAGATTGAATAGCATCAGAACAAGCATAAACAGTAACACTAGCACTTTGGATAGTAATATCTCCTCTTGTCACACCATTCTTATTAACATCAGTATTACTTGTTTCAATTCCATCACCATTAGTTGATATACAAACAATTTTACCACTTTTAATAGTAACAGAATCTTTACCCTTAATAGCATTATTATAAGCAGTAACTTTTAAAGTCAATTTTTGAATAGTTAAATCTTTTGTTGTATGGATACCATTATTATAATTACCAATAACCTCTAAAACACCAGTTCCTTTTAATTTAAGATCACATTTAGCACTGATTGCTCCTTCTCCTAAATCATCGTTTTCATTAACTTTAGTTGTTCTAGTATCTTTAATTACATTACTAGTATCCTTTTTTGCAGATATCTCAAGAGTATCAGCTTTTAAAACTTTAATAGGTGAATCACTATCATTAATGATAGTAGTTCCTTTTAGCTCTAATACAACTTCACAACCTTTAGCATTAACAAGGATTTGACCTTCTAGTCTACCAGATAAACTATAAGTACCTCCACTTGTTATTGTATATATATTTTCATTAAATTCATAAACTCCATCACTTGATTCAATATTAAAAGTATCGAAAGTTTCAGTAGCATTAACTTCAGTATCATATACAGGATCAACAATTACAACATCGCTATCATCGTAAGCTTCTTCTTGTTTTTTATTATTATCTTTACATGATACAAAAGCAAACAAACAAAGAAGTGTCATAAACATACTAAATAATTTAAAATAAATAGTTTTTTTCATAAATGTATCCTCCATTTTTAGTATTATACATATTATTTCTTAACTAAACCTTAAACTAATCTTCTTTTGAATTACTATAATTCTCAAGATATGTATGTTTAATTCCATCTTGTTTCCATCCAACAATTTTATTTAAATTAACATTAGATGCACTAGAAAATATATTCTTCTCTACGTTTGTATTATATTCAAGTAAACTATGAATAAGTTTTTTAGTTTCTAATCTTTGAGATCCACTTGGACCATTTAAAACATGTTTAGTTTCTTCAGTAAACTTACAAGCACATTGAATAAACTCAAGTTCATTATGTCTTGCCCAATTTATTATATCTTTTTCTCTTATTAAATACATTGGTCTAATAAGTTCCATACCAGGAAAGTTATCAGAAGGAAGTTTAGGTAACATTGTTTGAAAAGATCCAGAGTTAAGCATATTCATAAGAATAGTTTCGATAACATCATCGTAATGATGGCCTAAACTAATCTTATTACAACCTAAACTCTTAGCTATATTATATAAAGCACCACGTCTCATCTTAGCACATAAATAACAAGGATTCTTATCTTGACTATTAGCAACCTCAAATATATTAGTTTCAATAATCTTGGCATCAATTTTCATAATATTAAGATTCTTCTTAATCATATTAAGATTAACATCATTATACCCAGGATTCATAACAACATATTCAATTTCAAATTCAAAATCAGAGTGTCTTTTTAACTCTTGAAATAATTTAGCCATAAGCATAGAATCTTTACCACCACTTATGCAACAACAAATCTTATCACCAGGTAGTATTAACTCATAATCCTTTAATGCTTTAATAAACTTTGCCCAAAGTTTTCTTCTATAATTTTTAATAATTGATCTTTCTACTTCAACGTATCTTTCTTCCATATAAAACTCCATATTAATAAAAGTATTATATCATAAACTACTTATAATTTATAGTTAATTCTGATTTATATCCATTTAATTCAACTTTATTTAAACTACTACTATTATTACTATAATCATTATAGATAATATTACATTTCTTACCTTTGTTATATATATATAAATCATTACTTGTTATATATAAATTAGATATAGCTTTATATTGATTGATATCAAATTGCTCCATTTTACCATCATAATATATATCACAATCACTATTTGTATCTAATTCAAAATGACCTAAACTATTACTTACATTAACCTTACTTACTTTACCAGAAAACTCAATATGTTTTTCTAAAGTAAAATTAGTAATAATTAAATTTTCTAAATTACCATTAATCTCTAACTTATCTAATAAATTAATTGGTAATAAAACCTTAACAAATATATGATTTCTAGCTTCTTTTCTATTAATCATAACTTTCTCGTTATTTTCTTTATAATAACTACAAGTACTAATATTTACAACAGACAAATCATCTTTTTTACCATTTTCAACTCTTGTTTTAATTAACTTATAACAAGGAATATCTAAATCACATCTAATCTCAATACAAATCTTTTCATTATCTGTTAACATTACTTCTAACTTATTAATATTATCAAAATTAATATCAATATCATTTTTCTTAAATACATCAAATTCAGTTCTACTAATATTTTCTAATACAT
>JAEEJT010000048.1 GCA_016282055.1 Bacilli bacterium | reverse complement strand
TCACACAAAAGATGAACTAGTTAATGCAATTACTAATTTAGATAGTAATATTAATGGCGACAAAATAGTTAAAAAACCAATTGAAGGAACTGATTTAGATATATCGGTAGTTGTTTATAATATTGGTGTTGAAAATTATAATACTGATATTACGGCAATGGCTTATGTGAAACTTGCTAATGGAACTTATAGATTTTCAAGTGTTGTTGTGAGAAATTTATCAAGTGTAGCACAAGCCGCATACCAAAATGGTAATCGTGAAGATTTAGTAGTTGAAGTTTATAGTCATTCAAATATTGAAGTAACATATTATTTAAATAGTAATGGATACCACGATATCAATACACTTGCAAATGATTTTATTCGTGATTTTAATGTGTATGCATCAAGTAGTTTGACAAAAGAAACATTTAGAAGTGCTGATCGAAATAAATTAGTTGAGTTTATGAGTACAAGTTCATATGCAGCAAAATGGAACTGGCTATTTACTTCTATCTGTGAATTACGCCATACGTATCAAAACGAGATAGAAGAATTCGCTGCTATTAATTATCAATCATATAGTGCAAATAGTAATAAAAATTATTATACACCATATATGGAAAGATTAATTGATGGTGAAGAAGGATTAGATAGTGGAAGAAGACTTTGGGTATTAGAATTATATGCATTATTTAATAGCACATATGATAATTATTTTAATGCTCATACATTAAATTATAGTGCTTCCTATGCCGATGAAGCTAGAAACACTCTTCTAGATATTAGAACTAAAACTGAAGCAGTAGGTAACACGCCAAGTATAACACCAACAAGAGGAGGATATGTATTTGGTGGTTGGTATCTTTCAAATGATGGTGGAACTACCTTATCATCAAGAGTTGATAATATAGGTATAGATACAACTGATTTATATGCTAAATGGAATTAAGCTAGCGAATTTTTGCTAGCTTTTTTATTGAAAAAAAAGACTACTAAAGGTATAATATATAGAAGATTAAATTAAGGAGATAAATATATGAGACCAGTTGTTAGAATGACTTTAGATAATGATATGTCGATGGATATTGAACTATTTGATGATGTAGCACCAATTAGTGTTAATAATTTTTTAAAACTTGTTGATGAAAAATTTTATGAAGGAGTAGTATTCCATAGAATAATAGCGGACTTTATGGCCCAAGCTGGTGGATACTTAGTAAATGGTAACAGTATTGATTACGCTAAAGAATGCGAAAATATAAAAGGCGAATTCAAATCTAATGGTGTTGAAAATAACATTAAGCACACAAAAGGTGTAATATCAATGGCACGAACAAATGTAAAAGATTCAGCATCTAGTCAATTTTTCATTTGTACAGCTAGCGCACCACACTTAGATGGTGACTATGCCGCATTTGGGAAAGTAATAAAAGGAATAGAAACAGTCGATTACCTAAATGATGCTCATACAGTTAATGTTGGTGGTGGACTAACGGACTTCCCATATCCTGTAATAAGAATCAAGAAAGTAGAAAGAATATAATGAAACCATTACTTCATGATCAACATCTTCATTCTTCATTTTCTAATGATTCAGATGAAGATTTAAGAAAATATTTCATTGAAGCAAGTAAAATCAATATTCCATATGTAATGACATGTGAACATTTAGACTTTGCGACATTTGATGGAACTAACTGGATACCTGATTTTGATAATTTAATAAAATATCAAAAAGAATTAAAAAAAGAATTTCCAAATATTACACCACTTCTTGGTTTAGAACTTGGTTATAAAAAAGATTATTTAGATGATACAAAAGCATTAATAGAAAAATATGATTTTGATTTAATTCAATTATCTATTCATGATGGAAAATATGGTGATTTTTATTTTCCTTCCACATTTCAAAATAAAGAAATAGAAGTAATAAATTATTATTTTGATTTAATGGAAGAAGCATTAACTATATATCCTGATTTTGATTCTTTATCTCATATTGATTTTGGATTTAAAACAATGGTACAAATAAATCCAAAATATAAATTTAATATGTTTGAAGATAGAATAAAGAAAATATTAAAGATGTTAGTTAAACTTAATAAGCCATTAGAAATTAATTCAAAAGTTAATGATGTATTAAATAATATATATATAGAAAATGACTCTAATTATCATTATGATGATCATTTAAGATATCTACTTTCTTTATATAAAGAATGTGGAGGAACAAAATTAACACTTTCTAGTGATGCTCACAAAGCAAATAGATATCGTCTTGATTTTGATAAACATATTAAAACTATTAAAGAAATGGGATTTAATAAATTATCTTATTTCATTAAACGAAAAGAATATTATTATGATATATAAGGAAGAGTTATGAATATTATCAATAAAGAATATACAAAATATCATATTTGTTATGACAAAGATGCTGGTGAATGCACAAGATACGCAGCAGGAGAACTTCAAAAATATTTATACAAAGCATCTCTTTGTTTAATACCACTATTCTCATCAAAGTGTGAAAGACGTGGGCCAGAAATTCACATTGGTAATACCAGAGGTAATGACTATACAAAATATTGTGAAGGATTATCTAATGAAGGATTTGTTATAAAAGTATTAGACAATGAAGATATCGTCTTCATTTCTAAATCGGAAAGAGGAATATTATATAGTGTTTATTATTTTTTAGAAAAAGTAATAAAATTAAATTATTTAGATAGTGAATTTTATTCATTTGATTATGTTAATAAAATAGATTTAAATGAAGAAATAAAACATGATTTACCATTTGAATATCGTGAATGTTATTTCACTGATAGTTTTAAAGAATCTTTTGCATCACATAATTTACTTAATAGTAATCTTGCAAAATTAGGTACTCATGTTGGTGGTAAAACTAAATGGTTTAATTGCCATCACTCATTTAGTGATTTAATTAGTCCTGATGAATATTTTGATACACATCCTGAATATTTTTCAGAAATTGATGGTAAGAGAGTAAAAGTTCATACAGAATTATGTTTATCAAATTCTGATGTATTTAAATTATGCTTAAAAAGAGTTAAAGAATGGATTAAAAATAATCCAGATTGTAAAGTATTTAGTGTTGCGCAAGATGAATGGATGGGACATTGGATTAGAATGGCCTGTGAATGTGAACACTGTAAGGCATTTGATGATGCCCATGGTAGTCAAAGCGCATCAATAATTAATTTTGTGAATAAAATTGCGGAAGCATTAGAAGAAGAATATCCAGATATATTAATACATACATTTGCATATCAATATTCAAGAAAGCCTCCTGTTGGATTAAAAGTACATAAAAATGTAATAGTTCGTTTAACTAATATTGAATGTTCATGGAATGAATCAATTGAAGAAGGCGCAAAACGTGATCCTAATGGACGTAATGCTTTATTCTTACAAGATTTAATAGGTTGGAGTAAACTTACAAATAGATTATATATTTGGGATTATGCCGTAAATTTTAGAAATTATTTATTACCTTTCCCTTGTTTACGTAGTATGACTAAGAATATTGAATTATATAAGAGGATTGGTGTTAAGGGTTTACTTATGCAAGGAAATTTCTCAGCTGGTGGAAAAGGTTATCTTGATGAATTAAAGAGTTTTATCAGTGCTAAGATGATGAGAGGCGATTATAAGCTAGATGATTTAATCAAATATTTCTGTGATAAATATTATGGTAAAGCAAGTAGTGCTATAATTAAATATATCAATTTATTTGAAGATAATATTAAAGATAAAACATTATGGTTATATGATGATGCTGATTCGGAATTATTTAGTGATGAAATTGTAAAATGGGGAAGATTATTAATTGATGAAGCATTAGAACTTTCTAAAGATGAATGTGAAATAATTAAGAAACATGTTATTGGATTAAAGCTTTCACAAGATTACCTAGAAATAGTAAGAACGCCACTAGATGATAAATCAAGAAATAATCGTATTGATGAATTTAATATTGAAATAAGAAAACAGGGTATCACGGAATTGTTTGAAAGAACAAATCTTGATTATTCAATTGAAGTAATGAAAAAGAGCCGCTACGCTAAAGATAGAAGCGATTGGTATTCATTATATTACATTATGAAATAAGGTAGCGATTGCTGCCTTTTTATCTCCACTAATAAACTTTTTAGGGGTTGAAAATGAACCCTAAATATGGTAAAATATTTATAAGGTGATATAATGAAAAACCAAAAGATAAGAACCATTCTTGGTTTATGCTGCTTGGTATTTACAATTTTTGGCTGGGGACTTTCTTTTTTAGGAACTAAGGCATTACTTGTTGATTATTCACCAATCGAAATAATTTTCTTTAGATATTTATTATCTTTTGTTGGATTATTTTTAATTTATCCAAAACCTTTTTTATTTAAAGAATGGAAATTTGAACTGTTATGTTTTTTAGCCGCTATTTTTGGTGTATCGATTTATCAATTTTTAGAAAATGTAGCTATTGATAAAACATCAGCATCAAATGTGTCTATCATCATATCATGTTCAAGTTTTTTTACGGCCATTTTTACGACACTTATCCTAAAGAGCGAAAAAATAGGTGTTAATTTCCTTATTGGTTTTGTATGT
>JAEEJT010000047.1 GCA_016282055.1 Bacilli bacterium | reverse complement strand
TTCTTTATTTTCAATATTTTCTGGATTAATAGTTTCAGCTAAACCATCATCACCAATTTCAAAAAAATTACTAGCTATTGCAGTACAAGCACCACAACCAATACATACATCTTTATTTACAAAACATTTCATAATATCACTCCTTTATATAATTATAATTCTAAATTACCCATATTCACAACATTTTTTATAAAAACTTTTATTTTTTTACATTTTATGTTATGATTAATATAGTTTAAATATACAAAATAAGGGGATGTTAATATGCCTAGTAGAATGGATAGATATAATTCTGAAAATGAAAATGTTGGTAGTAGAACTAACAACAACCAAAAATTATATAAAGAATTATATTTAAATAAGACTTATACAGAATTTACAGATAATGTTAAGGATAATGTAGTTGATTTAACAAATGCTAATCAAGCCAGTGCAAGAACAAGAAGTGAACTTAATAGAACACACCTATATTATGGAAATAATGGTAATAACACAAGCACTAAGAATAATTTTAATCAAATAAGCAACATCTACAAGGATATAATTAATAATGATGCTGAAAATAAAAATTATAATATAAACGAAATTATGGAAGATGCAAAAAGAAATAGAAAAGACGATGATGAAGAAAGCAAGCAAAGACGTATTAAAAGTGCTGAGTATAATATTCTTTCAGATCTTAGTGAAGAAAAACTAAAAGAATATAAAGAAAAGAAGCAAAAAGGTATAACCAAAGAGGAAGAAGAAAATCTTGAAGATTTAATCAATACGATAACATCAAATAGTTTAAGAAAAAAAATAGATAATCAGTTATTAGCAGACTTATTACCCGGAGAAGATGAAAAAACATCAACTAGTTTATTAGAAGAATTAGCTGATGGGTTACCAGATGAAACTGATGACGATGCAACTGATCAAATGGAAGATACAGAAGATTTATCTAAAGGAATTGATAGATCATTCTTCACTAGATCAATGGATTTAAGAAAAGAGGATTTGATTCTAGATGATCAAGAAGAAGCAGATGATTCATTTAAAGAAAAATCAAGTGTATTGAAAAAAATAATTATAGCATTATTGATAATTGCAATACTAGCTATAATTGGTTACATTTTATACTTAGTAGTAGCGGCAGAGTAGATTTTCTACTTTGTCGTTTTTTTCATATACTTTAATAGGTGATGTATATGAAAAATAGGCTACATTTAAAAAGAGAAAAGAATAAGAATAGAATAAATAAGGTATTAATACTTGTGCTTAGTATAATAATAACTGTTATAATACTACTTAATAATGTTAGTAAAAAGATAACACCTATGCTGATTAAAAAAGCAGAAATAGAGATTAATAATACTTTAACGCCCATAATAAACAAAGCAATAAGTATAGTAATTGAAGATGATGTGGATATTAATAAAATGCTTATGACAATTTTGGATAAAGATGGCATGATTCAAACAATAGATTTTAATCCAGTAATAATTAATCAAGTATTGAATAAAATTACATCTACTATACAAATGAATCTTAAATATTTAGAAGAAGGAAACATCGATAAAATAAAAAAAGTGAACATTGAAATTAGCAAAACTAAAATGAGAAAATTAAGAAATGGAATAATTAGTGAAATACCAATGGGAATAGTATTTAATAATACAGTACTTTCAAATTTAGGCCCAAAGATACCAATTAGATTACACTGTCTTGGTGATATAAAAAGTAATATTAAAACACATGTTACGCCGTATGGAATAAATAATGCATTACTTGAACTTAGTATAAACTTAGAAATAAATGCTAAAATAATAATGCCGTTTGTTAGTGAAAATACTAAATTGGAATACACTATACCATTAATAATGAAGGTAATTCAAGGAGGAATACCAAATTATTATGGGAGTGGTTTAATTAAAGAATCATCACTATATTCTATACCTTTTGAATAACCATTTACTAACTGAGTTAAAATATGCTATAATTTAGTTATAAGGTAGATGATAAAATGAAAAAAGTAATAAATGATATAGAATATGAAGTGGTTGAAAATGTTAAGGATTGTTTTGATCAACAGGAAGTGCAAGAAAAATTAAATGATGTTGACTACTTCAATGATTTTGATTATATATTAGGTGATTATGCCTATGATAAATTAAGATTAAAAGGCTTTTACAATAAGAATAATAAAAAAGTTAATGATATAAATAATTACGATAGAATTAAAGATTATATTGATAATTATTGCAGTTATGGATGCAGATATTTTATTTTAAAAAAAGTAAGCAAATAACCATAAAACACTTGAAAAATCCCAATAATATGATAAAATTAGTATAGATAATAGAGGGAGATGAATTATGGAAGATAAAAAAATGATAAAAATAATAAAAGAAGATGGAACAACAGAAGAAGTAGAATTAATAATTTCATTTGAATTTGATAGTGATAATAAAGAATATTTAGTATATACAAAGAATGAGCAAGATGATAATGGAAATACAACTTTATATTGTGCAAGCTTAGATCGTTCAGGAGATATTCCTCAAATGCATAGTATTGAGAGTGATGAAGAATGGTCAAGAGTAAAAGATGTATTAAGACAGTTAGCAAAAGATAATCAGGAGGTAGAGTAATATGGCAGATACGTTTAAATTAACTAGTGTTGTAACTGTTAATGATAATCCAGTTGATGAAAGTTCTCGTAGAATAAGATTACAACCAAAAAGTAAAAACAACATTTCTAAGAATATTAAAAATATTCCAGTTAAACTTGAAACAAAAGAAATAGAGGAAAATAGATTTGAAGAGAATCCTATAGAAGATAATGCGACTACAGTTACAGAGTTTACTAAAGTAGATGATGTAGTGAAAAGTATATTTGACAATATAGAAGAACCACCAGTATCATATGATGTTAATACACCACTTACTACTGAAGAAAATAATATGGTTAGTGAAGAAAAGCCTGTTGAAATGCCTATAGTAGAAGCTACACCAATTATGCCAGTACCAACTACAGAATCAGTACAAAATATTGATGAAATTTCAACTTTAACTAACAAGTTAAATGATACATTAAAATTAGAAAATGAAGAAAAGACAAGAGCTGAAGAGACAAGAGTTAAATACAATTTGGCAGAAGAAGAATTAAGAAAAGTAAATAAAGAATTTGATGAATTAAAAGCAAGTATTGAAAAAAACATTGAAGCTAGTAATGAAAGAATAAGACAATATAGAGAAGTAAGCAATGAAATGGATAAGAAAACAGAAGATACAATAAATGAAACAGCAAAGAAGAAAGAATTACTTGCTAAAATGCGTCTAATAAATAATGGTGATAATCAAAATACAATGACTGAAGATTATCAAAAGAGAATGGTTGCTTAAAAAATATTTAGAATGCAAAAGCACTAATAATTATAGTGCTTTTTTCATATTATAAATTAGGTGAATCTAAATGAAAAAGTATATTGAGTATTATTACAGTTTACATATTAATCAAATAAGTTTTGATTCATCTAGATATTACATATTAGCAAATAATGAGAAGTATATATTTAAAAAACTAAATTTGGTATTTGTTGGTGATAACTATAATAGAATTAAAAGTACTTTGAGTAAGTATAATTGCTTTTTTGATATTGTGAATAACAAATATGGAAATCTAATAACAACAATCAGTGATGAACAATATGTATTGTTGAGGTTGACGAATATTCCAAATGAGACGATAAGCCTATATGATATAAAAAATGATATATACATTGATGGTAATTTAGTGAGTAATTTTAGGGAAGAATGGATAAAAAAATGGGAACAGAAGATAGATTACTTTGAAGAGTTACTCGCGAATAAAAAAGAATTCTATAATGAATTATATCCGGCATTCCAGTACTATATTGGAATAGGGGAAGAGTCTATTGCATATTTAAAAAGTATCAATGATAAAGATGCAGATATACCAGTTGTTCAACACCATAGATTAAAAGTATCTAGCAATTTATATTATTATTATGATCCAACAAACATTATAATAGACCATTGTAGTAGAGATATAGCAGAGTACATTAAATCGGTAGTAATTAATAGCGATGATATAGAAGAGTTTATTATGATATTAGATGAATATTTAAATAGTCATGTTTTTTCAAATTACGATATTAAAATGATGTATGCAAGAATTTTGTTTCCAACTTTTTTCTTTGATTATGTAGAAGAAATTGAAATATCTTCTAAGAAAAGATCAAAAGGAAAGGAATTAGTACATACTTTTGAAAATATCGCACTATGTTATGAAAATGGCATTCGTTATTTGAATAAGTTATTTAAAGAAAAATATAGTATTCCGGTAATTACGGCTTAAAAAAACATGGATTATAAATCCATGTCATCATTAACATTTATTACTTCCACAACTTCTGGTACTTCGTTCACAAGTGCAACTTCTATCCCATCTTTAAGTGTTGTGTCAATTAGGGAACAACCTGCGCATTGGCCAAGGAGTTTAACATAGGCAATCCCATCTTCAAATTTTACAAATTCAATATCGCCGCCATCACTTATTAGAAATGGCCTAATTTTATCGATTACGTTAATAATTTTTTTATCGATTTCGCTCATAAAATCACCAAATACATTATAACTGATTTTGTGAAATAGTTCAATAATATTAAAAATGTTGAATAAATTGAGTGTTTTTGTTATAATAAGTTCAGTGAAATGGGTGTT